>CABURG010000150.1 GCA_902493835.1 uncultured Collinsella sp.
CGCCGGCAAGCAGTGGCCCCTTCACCGGCCGCTTGATAACGACCTTGCGCGGGTGCACCGCAAGCGCGGCTTCGACCAGCGTCTCCTCATCGGCGCACGGCTGTTCCAGATGATGCAAGAGTTGGAACTTCTTTTTCACCGCCGCGCTCTTGGTGCGCCCGGGAAACATGGGGTCCAGATATACCACGTCGGGAGCGGTGAGCTCGCCCTGCCCGATCAGCTCAGCTGTATGGCGAAGGCTGGCAATGCTGTCCTCGCCCGCATGTAAGCGCATGCGGGCCACGGCTGTCGCAAGCGCCGGATCATCTGCCGCGCGATCCAAGGCATCCTTGAGGAGCGCCGCGATCACGCAATCCTGCTCATACAGATCGACGGTAAAACCCGCGGCCGCCAGCAGCAGCGAATCCTCGCCAAAGCCTGCCGTGGCATCAATCGCCCATGGGCGCTCGATGCCTTTTGCGCGCGCAGCCTTTACCAGCAGCTCTTGCTGCAGACGGCCCTGCTTGAGCCGTGGAAGCATGCGGCCGAAATCGGCGCGCAGCTCCATCGTGCCGTCGGTGAGCGTGAGGCCTTCGGACGTCCCGGTCAGCTCAAGCCCCGCGGCCCGAGCAATAGAAAAGGGATCGACGACGTCCATGGGTACTCCTTAACAAGCAAAACGAATACGTGAGCGCCGTTTATGTCGGCACCCAACCGTCCGCTATTGTCCCACATGCGACATGGCCCACAGCATCCCAATGCAAAGCACCGCCATCAATCCCGTGCACACGGCAGCAATCACAGAATCACCCATACGCCTTCCCAACGACCGCGGCTCATGCACTTGCCCTGCTCCGTACATCATGGCTCCTCCTTGAGACCAGCTCTTACCATGGACCCATCATCGCAGCGCCGCGCATACGCTGCCATCGATTTGACTTACGCCCAGCTTTCCTTTTTGAAAGGTTGGGTTTGGCTGCGCGGGCTCAATGCGCTTTCAAACGCATACATCGCCGCGTTGAACTACAATGTGCTTCACCATATGTGCAGTACATTGGGTGCGCCAAGTTGGCGTACTCGTATCGAAAGGACCAGCCATGAGCTTCAGTCGCAAGACTCTCAAAATCCTTGCTCTCATCTACTTTGTTTTGGGCATCGCCAGCCTCGTCACCGCCGGCGTCGGTATCGCCACGGGCGGTCTCGATTCCACGTACGGTTCGTACGCCACGCTCGCAGCGGTCGTGCTTATCGCCAAGGGCCTCGTCGATCTTGCCGCGGGCGTTGCGGGCATCAAGGGCGCCAACAAGCCTTCGCAGGTGGATGGTGCGTTTAAGCTTGGCATCGTTGCCGCAATCGCCACGATTGCCCAGGCGGTGCTCACGCTTCCCGCGTTTGGCGGTGACGTCATCAACTATGGCGCCTTTGTCATCGTGGTGTACGACCTGTTCTTTGTTCAGCAGGCACACGCCGTTAAGGCCGAAAACAAGGACCGCCTGTAAGCGCTCGCTTCTCATAACCTCTGCAGCCAAGCAACTAAAAAGGGCCGATCGCGCATCTCCGCGGTCGGCCCTTTACGTTTGCCCAGACAAAACCTGCCAAAATAAACCTGTCCCTTTTTGGCAGGTTGCTAGCTGTGACGGTACTCGGCGATGATGAAGTCGATATCGGTCTGGAGCGTGTCCAAGTTTGCCAGGCGTTCTTTGTCGGCGGGGCGCGTGCGGTAGTAGTAGGGCGTCATCTGGAACACCGCCTCGATGTCGGCCTGGGTCTGAAGCGTAATATTCGCAGATACCCGCTGCGTTCCGACCAACTCGAGCTCGGTGGTCTGCGGCAGCTTCTCGTCGTTAAGGTACGGCGTATCGTAGAGCACCTCCTTGAGCCCAAAGAGATGACGGGCACCCGGCACCACGGTGTAGAGCGAGCCCTCGGGCGCCAGCACGCGAGCAAACTCACGCTCGTTAAAGGGGGCGAAGAGCTCGGTCACCATATCGAAGGCGCCATCAGCCACGGGGATGTCCTTCATGTTGGCCACGAAGTAGGTCGCATCGCCGCGCTTGGCAGCCAGGCGCACCATCTCTTTGCCCAGGTCGAAACCGTAAGCATCCACGCCCGGCACCGCGCCCATGGCGCTGGTGTAGTAACCCTCGCCGCAGCATATATCGAGCAGCGTCATGGGGCCGTTCGTAGTCGCGGCACGCCCAGACACCTGCTTGCGTACCAGTTCAACCATCGCATCGCGCAACGGTGCATAGTAACCGCGGTTCAGAAAGTCACGACGGCTGCGCGCCTGCGACTTGGGATCACCCATGGAGTCGCCGCTCTTGGACGAGCGCAGCAGATATAGATAGCCCTCGCGCGCACGGTCAAACCGGTGTCCGCCCGCGCATGCAGCACCGCGCTCGTCGTCCACCAACGGCTCATGGCAAACGGGACACAACAACATGGCAACTCCTTAGCGCGAACAACACAACGCCCACCATTGTCGCACGCCTTCCCCGCCTAGTCATTGGGGACGTTCTTGAATGACTAGTCGTTTAAGAACGCCCCCAACGACTAGTCGATTAGGAGTATCATCGTCTGCGCAAATAAGCACGATATAGCACGTTAGAGATTGAGAGCGTATGGCTGATACCGTATCTAAGCATATTGACATGACCACCGGCTCGTTGTGGCGCAATATTCCCCTGTTCGCCTTCCCCGTGGCCGCCACGAGCATCTTGGAGCAGCTGTCGAACCTCATCGCCACGGTCATCATCGGTAACTTCTCGGGCGACCAGGGAACCCTCGCCATGGCGGCGGTTGGCTCCAATGTTCCGCTTACCAGTCTTATGCTCAACCTGTTTATTGGCATGTCGCTTGGCTCCAACGTGGTCATCGCCAACGCTATCGGCCGCAACGATCAGAACATGGTCAAACGCGCCGTCCATACCTCGATTTTAATGGCGCTCGTGGGCTTTGTCGTCATCGCACTGGGCGAGATCTTTGCCGAGCCCATGCTCGCCGCGCTCAACGTTCCCGCCGAAACCATGCCGCTCGCCTCGCTCTACCTGCGCGTCTTTTTGCTCAGCCTGCCCTCGATTTTGCTCTACAACTTTGAGGCCGCGATCTTCCGCTCCGTCGGCATCACCCGCATGCCGCTGCAGGCGCTTGCCGTGTCCACCGTCCTCAACATTGGCCTGGACCTCATCTTTGTCCCCGTGCTCCACTGGGGCGTCGCGGGCGTCGCCTTCGCCACCGCCATCGCCTACACCGTCAGCGCCGCTACGCTCTTTATCCGCCTGCTCAAGACCGACTCCGTCGTCCGCGTCACCCCGCGCGACTTAGGCTTAGACCCCGTCGCCCTCAAGCGCATCGTCAAGATCGGCCTGCCCGCCGGCATCCAAAGCGCCGTCTTTGCCGTCGCCAACATCATCATCCAGTCTGCCATCAACAGCCTGGGCACCGAGGTCATGGCGGCATCGAGCGCCGCCATGAGCCTGGAGTACGTGTGCTACAACCTGCTCAACAGCTTTAGCCAGGCTTGCACCACCTTTGTGGGACAAAACCACGGCGCCCGCCAGATCGACCGCTGCACCAAGACGCTCAAGGTCTGCCTGGTCGAAGGCGGTATCGTCGCACTCACCACGATTATCGTTATTGTCGGCCTGGGGCGCGAGATCTTGTCGCTCTTTAACAGCGATCCCAACATCGTCTCGATCGGCTATATTCGCGTGTGCTCGATCTTCCCGGCGTACGCCTTTAGTATGTTCTACGAAAACATGTCCGGCTACCTGCGCGGCTTTGGCATCTCGCTCATGCCCGCCCTCATCACCATGATCTGCGTCTGCGGCATTCGCTTCTATTGGGTATTCTGCGTGTTCCCGCACTTCCGCACCTTTGCGAACATCATGATGGTCTACCCCATCAGCCTGGGCACCACGGCGTTCTTTATGGTCGTTGCGGTACTACTCTGCCACCCGGCGCGCACCTATCGCGCCACCCAAGCCAAAGCGACGGCCCGTTAAGCACCGCACTCAACGCCACGTCAGTCATTAATTGACAATATGCGAGCTCATATAGTCGATAAAGCGCCTCGTGGCGATGGGCATGGTATCCCAGCTACGCCAGGCTGCCACTACGTCGCGCGAGCCGATATTCGTGC
>CABURG010000151.1 GCA_902493835.1 uncultured Collinsella sp.
TCATGCGCTGCTCGTGGTGGATAACACCGTGGCTGGCCTCTTTGGGTGCGATCCGCTGCGTTTGGGTGCCGTCCTGTCGCTTGAAGCACTCGACCGTGTGTGCGCCGGTAAGGCTCCTCGCAAGCTCGTTGCCGTATCGGTCGCACGCTCGCAGCTCAAGCGCCATCGTGTGGATGCTGCTGCCGAGTGCGCGCATGCCCTGCTTGAGGGGTGCGGACTGGTCGCGCTCGACTTGTCCTCCGATGAAGCTGAGGTTCTGGAGAACGGGCTCGACACGCTCGACACCCGCATGCAGGCGCATTTCGACCGCGCCCGTGCGCTGGCTGAATATTTGGCCGCGAACGAGATGGTGCGCAACGTGCGCTATCCCGGGCTGACCTCGCATCCCGATCACGCCATCGCGACCGGCATCCTGGAGCACGGTTTTGGCCCGGCAGTTGAATTTGACCTTATCGAATGCAGCGTGGGCGAGCTGTTCGATGCTTTGCCGGGGGAGTTCCACACATCGCCCGCCGGCGGCCCAACAACGCGCCTTTCGGCTCCACGCGGCAAGCAGGGGAACACCATCCGCCTCTTTGCCGGCACCGACAACCCCCTGGTCGTAGCGTCCACCCTAGACAACGCCCTTCGCAACTAGCTAAATCATCCTCAACTCCATAAGTTGCGGTGAAATAGGGATTGGTTTACGGCTTTATCGGCATAAACAGTCCCTATTTCACCGCAACTTATGAGAAGGGGTTGTGCAGCTAAAAAAGCCCAGTCCCAAATTAGCTACTCTTTGATGCTGGCGATGAGGTCGCTGGCTTTGGAGGTGATGACGTTGTTGATCTCGCCCTGCAACGTCTCGTAGACCGCGATGGCTCGCTCGCCGGCGGGGGTGAGCGTGGATCCGCGGGCGCCGTCGCGCTCGATGAGTTTGCATCCCAGCTGCCCTTCGGCCTCGTTCACGATGCGCCAGGCCTTGGAATACGCCATGCCCATGCTCTTGGCGGCACGGTTGAGCGAGTGCTCGCGGGCGATACCTTGCAGCAGCAAGACGCAGCCGTGGCCGAATACGCCCGGCAGATCCTTGTCGCACGCTTGAATGACCAGCTTTGCCGTCGTTTTGTACTCCATGTGCTACACGTCTCCCCGCTAAAGTGTTTGCTGGGCAAACGCAAAGCCTGCGTCAAACCCTCGTGTGCTCTTCTTAAATCATGCATTGTAGCAGTCAAAGTGCGTTAAGATACTTCCCCAGTATTGGGCGCCCAAGGTTGGGCTGGGTCCTACGAGGCCTGCAGCCGACCGGTCGCATGGAAAAAGGAGAAACATGGCTACGTTCTTTCCCGGTGAGTCCCACACGTTTTCGGAGTATCTGCTGGTCCCTGGTTACTCGTCCTCGCAGTGCATCCCCAACAACGTCTCTCTTAAGACGCCGCTGACCCGCTTTAAGCGCGGTGAGAAGCCGGCAATCACCCTGAACATCCCCATGGTTTCCGCCATCATGCAGTCCGTCTCGGGCGTCGACATGGGTGTCGCGCTCGCTACCGAGGGTGGCCTGTCCTTCATTTATGGTTCCCAGAGCGCCGAGTCCGAGGCCGCTATGGTCAAGGCCGTCAAGGATCACAAGGCCGGCTTCGTTCAGTCCGATTCCACGCTGACCCCCGACATGACCATGGAGCAGGTCATCGAGCTCAAGGAGAAGACCGGTCACTCCACTATGCCGGTTACCGACGACGGCACTCCCAAGGGTAAGCTCCTGGGCATCGTCACCAGCCGTGACTATCGCCCCAGTCGCGATGACCACCAGACGAAGGTCTCCGAGTTCATGACCCCGCGTGAGCAACTCATCGTGGGCGACAAGAACATCAGCCTCAAGGTTGCCAACGACGTCATCTGGGACAACAAGCTCAACGCTCTGCCCATCGTCGACGACAACGATCACCTCATGGGCATCGTCTTCCGCAAGGACTACGACAGCCACAAGACCAACCCCAACGAGTTGCTCGATAACGACAAGCGCTACATGGTCGGCGCCGGTATCAACACCCGCGATTATGCCGAGCGCGTGCCGCTGCTCATCGAGGCCGGCGCCGATGTCCTTTGCATCGACTCTTCCGAGGGCTTCAGTGAGTGGCAGAAGCGCACCATCGAGTGGATCCGCGCCAATTATGGCGAGGACGTCAAGGTCGGTGCCGGTAACGTCGTCGACGCCGAGGGCTTCCGCTTTTTGGCCGACTGCGGTGCCGACTTCATCAAGGTCGGTATCGGCGGCGGCTCCATCTGTATCACCCGCGAGACCAAGGGTATCGGCCGCGGCCAGGCCACCGCGCTGATCGACGTCTGCCGCGCTCGCGACGAGTACTACGAGGAGACCGGCGTCTACGTGCCCGTGTGCTCCGACGGCGGCATCGTCTACGACTACCACATGACGCTCGCCCTTGCCATGGGTGCCGACTTTATGATGCTGGGCCGCTACTTCGCCCGCTTTGACGAGAGCCCGACCGAGCGCGTCAACGTCAATGGCCAGTACATGAAGGAGTACTGGGGCGAGGGTTCTGCGCGTGCCCGCAACTGGCAGCGCTACGACCTGGGCGGCGCCGCGAAGCTCAGCTTCGTCGAGGGCGTCGACTCCTACGTTCCCTACGCCGGTTCCCTCAAGGACGGCGTGGGCGGCACGCTCTACAAGGTCAAGTCCACGATGTGCAATTGCGGTGCCCTCTCGATCCCCGAGCTCCAGGAAAAGGCGCGCCTGACTCTGGTCAGCTCCACCTCCATCGTCGAAGGCGGCGCCCACGACGTTGTCGTCAAGGACTCCCAGCAGAGCGTTTCCTATCGATAAGCGGCTTTCCCAAGCACCGCACCTTGCCGTTCAAACCGTCGCTCGCGTACCAAAGTACGCGTCGCTCCTCTTTCACGGCAATCTGCGGCACTTGGAAAACCCGACCATGTTTGGGCGGATAACAGATAGCGGTTGATTCACAACCACGTTATTTAGATAAAGCGAGATGCCCGCAAGTCGCAGGCATCTCGCTTGTTGTATTTGCTATTATCAGTCGAGTCAACCTTAGGGTCGGGCGGCTTAGCTTTGTTCGCTACAAGTTCCGCACGCAAAGAAGAGCACTAAATGTGCTCTTCGTCTTGCGCAGGACTGTCCGCAGTAGCGAATAAAGCTAAGCCGACCGACCCCAGCTAAGATTAAAGGAGCTGATATGTGCGATTGCACAGATCATAAGGACGAGATTCCTGCCTACGACGCGCAGGCCATTGAGTCCAAGTGGATGAAGGCCTGGGAGGACTCCAACCTCTTTGCCGTCGACACCGACGACAGTAAGCCCAAGAAGTACGTGCTCGAGATGTTCCCGTATCCGTCGGGCGACCTGCACATGGGCCACGCGCGCAACTATACCATTGGCGATGCCATGGCCCGTCAGGCCCGCATGCGCGGCTACGACGTGCTGCATCCCATCGGCTTTGACGCCTTTGGTCTGCCTGCCGAGAACGCCGCCATCAAGCACAATACGCAGGCTGCCGCCTGGACGTATAAGAATATGGACCAGGCGCTCGCCACGATGAAGCGCATGGGCTTCTCCTACGATCTGGATCGCATGGTCAAGACCTGCAGCCCCGACTACTACCGCTGGGGTCAGTGGATCTTTGAGAAGCTGTGGGAAAAGGGCCTGGTCTACCGCAAGAAGAACCCGGTCAACTGGTGCCCCAACTGCAAGACCGTTCTGGCCAACGAGCAGGTCACCGAGGGCAAGTGCTGGCGCTGCGGCACCGAGTCCGAGAAGCGCGATCTTGAGCAGTGGTACTTCAAGATTACCGAGTACTCCCAGGAGCTGCTCGACGATCTGGAGAAGCTCCCCGGCTGGCCTGAGCGCGTCAAGCAGATGCAGGCCAACTGGATTGGCCGCTCCGAGGGCGCCGAGGTCGACTTTACCCTGTGCGACCAGGATGGCGAGCCCATCGAGGGCGACGAGGGCAAGATCACCGTCTTCACCACGCGTGCCGATACGCTCTTTGGCGTCTCCTTCTTTGTCCTGGCTCCCGAGTACGCCCGTCTGCACGAGCTCGTCGAGGGCACGGAGTACGAGGAGGCCGTGACCAAGATCGTCGAGGACTCCAA
>CABURG010000152.1 GCA_902493835.1 uncultured Collinsella sp.
ATACTGGGCCTCGACACCGATGACGAGAACATCAAGCAGGCCTTCGACCTCGCACGCGAGCAGGGCCTCGAATATCACTTTGACATCAAGGGCGACGACGCGTCCATCCACCCCAACACCGTCGACATTGACATGGTCGACGACACGGGCGCCACGGCACAGGTCCGCGGCGAGAGCCTGGGCGGCGGCAAGATGCGCATCAGCCGCATTAACGGCGTCGGCGTCGACATCTCGGGCATGTATTCCACGCTCTTCGTGGCGCACAAGGACGTCCCCGGCGTACTCGCCGCGCTCACCAACCTGCTCGCCTACGCACACGTGAACATCGCCTTCTGCCGCACCTACCGCACCGAGGTGGGCGGCCAGGCCTACTCCGTCTTTGAGACCGACGGCGCGCCCGACGACACCGTCGTCCCCATGCTGCGCAAGCTCGACAATGTCGATTACGCAACGTTTATCGAGCTCCCCGGTTCTGCCTCGTCGCTCTCCCCCGGCGTCTCGGCTAAGGAAATCTTCGACGACGGTGAGCAGCTGCTCGATGCGTGCGAGGAACTGGGGCTCAGCATCGGCGCCGTCATGGCCGTTCGCGAGGCGCGTCTGACCGGCGAGGCCCACGCCGTCGCTGCCATGCGCCGCGTGCTCGACGTCATGCGCGAGGAGACCACGGCCCCCATCGCCAATCCGCAACGCTCGCTCGGCGGGCTTATCGGCGGCGAGGCCAAGCTCGTCGAAGCAACCCGCTGCAATGATTTGAGTGCAAGCCTGATGGGCGCCGTCCAGACCGACGCCGTTGCCCGCGCCATGGCCGTGCTCGAGCGCTCCGCCACGATGGGAGTGATCGTCGCCGCCCCCACGGCAGGCTCCGCGGGTGTCGTGCCCGGCTGCGTGTTGGCGCTCGCCGATCGCCTGCAGCTCGACGACGAGCAAGTCATGGACGCGCTCTACTGCGCAGCCGCCATCGGCCTCAACCTCACCACAAGCGCCTGCGTTGCCGGCGCCGAGGGCGGCTGCCAAGCCGAGGTGGGAAGCGCCGCCGCCATGGCGGCCGCCGCACTGGTGCAGATGCTAGGCGGCACGCCCGAGCAGGCACTCGACGCCAGTTCCATCGCGCTTAGCAACCTGCTGGGCCTCGTTTGTGACCCCGTCGGCGGCCTCGTGGAGGTGCCCTGCCAAAACCGCAACGCCATCGGCGTGGCAGCGGCCTTTAGCTCGGCGCAACTCGCCCTCGCAGGCATTAAGAGCCTGGTGCCGTTTGACCAGATGGCACATGTCATGCTCTCGGTGGGTCACGCGTTGCCGGCCACGCTGCGCGAGACGGCAAAGGGCGGCATCGCGCAGGCTCCGGCCGCACTTTCGGCCTGTGCAAAATGCGGTGTGTGCGGATAGCGGCAAAGAACGACTCAAAGGTGGGACATTTGTCCCAGCTCTTTCGAATGCCACCGTTTCCGTACCACAAACAGCAGGGCAATCGCTATAATGCAAGCCCAGTAAAAACACGATGAACCGCAAGGCGAAAATCGAAGGATATGCATACGATGTCGCAAAACGATCGAACTCAACTGATTCCCGATCCGCAGCAGCCGAGCAGGCACACCGGCGGCGTTCAGTCGCCGCGTCCTATCGCGCCGAGCCACGGTCAGCAGCGTAGTGCAGCAAACGCTTCCCAACACCCGAACCAACAGCGACAGCAGCGTCAACAACGTCAGCAGCGCCAGGCAAACGGCAATGCGCCCAAGCAGCCCCCCACGCACGCTCGAGGCGATCGCGGCCCCGCGCGCAAGTCCGCCGGCATCAATAAGTCAGGCAAAAAGACGACGCTCTTTGTCGTCCTGGGTCTTATCGTCATTGTCTATATCGTAGGCGTCGTAGCGTTTTCGCAGGTAGCCTACCCCAACACCACCATCGCCGGCGTCGACGTCTCGCTCTCCAACGCTTCGTCTGCCGCCACCAAGGTCAACTCGGCATGGAAGCACTATAAGCTCACCGTGACGGGCGATGACTTTAGCTGGACCTATCAGCCCGAGTCCGATGAGCCCATCGTCGACGGCGAAGCTGCCGCAAAAGAGATCATCAGCCACAACGAAGCCTTTGTATGGCCGGTCCGCCTTGTGGAATCCTTAAGCGGCAAGACCAAAACAACCGCTACCTCCAACGAAGTCGATCTTGATCAAGACGTCGACCTGTCCATGCTCTCCGACACCTTTGACCAAAAGCAGTTTGAGAAGGATCTGGGCGCCGCCATCGACGAGTTTAACGAGGGCCGTTCGGGCACGTTCGAGGCCAATAGCTCCTATGACGATCAAGCGGGCAAGTTTACCGTCGAGAAGGCGCGCTCCAACGAAAAACTCAACCGCGAGCACGTCATTAAGTATGCCGAGCTCGAGCTTGCCTCGCTGGCCGAGACCGCAGATCTTTCCAAGCTCGGCAACGATGCCTATGAGCCGCTCAATGGAACGCTGACCGATGATCAAATTCAGGCCGCATGCGATGCCGCCAACAACTTCCTGGGCGTCAACGTGACCCTTAAGCTCAACGGCGAGGATGCCGGCAAAGTTGATGGCAGCTCCGTATTGCAGTGGATCAGCTTTGCCGATCCGGCCAACCCCACGCTCGATACGTCGCAGATCAGCAGCTGGGCAGCCGAGCTCGCCAACGGCTTTAATACCGTGGGCTCCACTCGCTGGTGGACGCGCGCCGATGGCAAGCAGTGCGCCGTCGAAGGCGGTGACTTTGGTTGGTCCATCGACAGCAGCTCGCTCGCCAAGCAGGTCGAGGATGCCATTAACAACAAGCAGACCGGCGAAATCGAGATCAAGTACTCCCAGAAGGCCGACACCTTTACCGCAAAGGGAGAGCCCGACTGGAAGGCATACATCGACGTCGACCTGTCCGAGCAGCACGCGCGCTACTATGATGAGAACGGTAATATCGTGTGGGAGGCCAACTTTATTTCCGGCAAACCGGGCGAAGACGCCACCCCCGAGGGCGTGTGGCAGATCAACAGCAACGACGGCGGCAGCACCCTGATCGGAGCCAAGGACCCCGAGACCGGTAAGCCCAAATACGAGAGCCCGGTGAGCTATTGGATGTCGTTCGAGGGCAACATGATCGGCTTCCACGATGCCACCTGGCAAAACGACAAGAGCTTCGATAACGCCGAGTCGTACAAGTGGTGCGGCAGCCACGGTTGCATCAACCTGCGCCTGGCCGACGCCAAGGCACTTCACGACTGCATCAAAGTCGGCCTGTGCGTGGTTGTCCACTCGTAGTGCAACGCGCGCATTCCTACAACGTGGAACCGCTGCGACCAATCTAACAGTTCCGAAAGAAACCGTCCTATGCGCCCGCCCCAACCGGTGGGCGCTTATACTTATCGAGGTTCTTTCTATAAAGGAGACGCTATGCCGAATGTCCCCACGATCACCCCGGGCCCAGATGATACCGAGCGCACGCCCGAAGGTGCCACCGAAACGATTCCTCTGATTACAAACGTACATGCCGACAAGCAGAGCGAACGCACGAACGATACGGCCGAGATTTCCGATGAAGAGGCATATGCCAAGCTCAAGGCAAAGCGTGCCGAACGTCGACGCAAAAAGCTGATTCGACGCGGTATTGCCGCCGGCGTCGTGGGTGCCGTCGCGCTCATTGCCATTGTCGCAACCCTGGTTATCAATGCGCAGCCACAGGGCGCTAGCGGGCCTGTGACCGACATGGTGACCGAGGGCACGTTTACCACAACGGTCGAGGCGAAAGGCCAGCTCAAACCCATTTCGTCCTCAGTGGTCTCCCCTTCTGTTGACGGCACGGTCGATTCGATCAACGTGCAGGCAGGCCAATCCGTCAACGAGGGCGACGTGCTTATGACCATTAAAAACGACGAGCTCGATCGCAACGTTGCCGAAGCGCAGCGTGCAGTTGCAGCCGCTCAGGAAGACCTCTCCAACGCGCAGAAAGCCGCAGCTGCCGCGCAGGCCACCCCAACGACGGACGTCGATGAAGCTTCCACAGCGGCTGGCGTCTCCGCCGCATCAGCGGACACGAACGCCGTATCGGCCGCGCAGCGCAGCCTGGCATCGGCCCAGGCAAACCTCGACCAG
>CABURG010000153.1 GCA_902493835.1 uncultured Collinsella sp.
GCGCGTAGTACTGCTTGGTGCGCTCGGCCGGCATGGTCTTCTCCTCGATATCGATCTTGATATAGGAGATGGAGTACACGCCGGTGATGAACCCGATGATGCCTACCAGAAGGACGAAGATCGACGAGAGCGAATCGAGATGGAGCCACAGGCCCAAAGCGTCGATATTCTGCCCGCTCGAGAGCATGGTTCCCGCGGTGACGACCGAAAGGACAAGGGTCGCCGCGACGGAGATGGTGTTGAGCCCCGCGAAGACGTTGTAGGACGTCGTCTTGGGGAGCGCAGCCATAATCAGGGAGAACACGAGAGGACAAGCGAGCAGGGCGACCGTCAGCATTGAAACATCCATGGCCTACCCCTTCAATTCGGTCAGGTCGTGGGAGTCGAGCGACTTGGTGTCGTTCCAAATCCTCACGACGACGGCGGACATGATGATGACGGCGAAGATGGCGTCGGTGGCGATGCCGATCTCGATGATCTCGGGGGCCGTGGGCGCGAGCAGAGCGAGCGTCACGTGGCTACCGTTCTCCATAAGGCAGTACCCGAAGATCTGCTTGAGGATGTTGCGCTGGGAGATGATGCACGTGAGGCCGACGAAGAAGTGCGCGAAGCTGATGGCGAGGGCCGGAGTGGCCACCTCGGCGGTGGGCAGGCTCAGGCGCGTGACCACCGCGAAGCAGACGGCCACCTCCAGACCGGTGAGGATGATGGTCCAGGCCGGCTTGATGGAGGAGGTCAGCGTGCTATCGGCAGGCGAACCCATCTTCTTGTAGGCACGGTTGAGAATGAACGGAACGAGGATCACCTTGGTGACGAAGGCCGACGCGGCCCACATGAGAAGCTCGGTGGCACCGGTGGTGAGGCCCAGGGTGAGCAGCACGCCCACCAGGACAACCGATTGGATCGCGTACCACTTGATGGCGGACGGGATGGTCTTCGAGACGACCACCATGGTGGAGGTCACGATCAGAAGACCGCCCAGGATATTGACTAACGAATAACCCATGTCCTACCTCCTAACCCATCCAACTAGAGGACAGAGGACCGGCGACGACGACCATGATCATGAGGACGACGAACACGAACGCCATGGCGCGCGGAAGGGGCTGGCCGGCGGCCACGGTCTCGCTCGGCTCACCGGGCAGGACCTTACCCATCCAACGCAGGAACCATGCGAAGGTGGCGACGGTCTCGACGACCATGACGCACACGAGGACAAAGATGACCGTGTTGGTAGCACCAACCGCGAAGCCACCGGAAATGATCTGGAACTTGGAAAAGAACGTGCTCATGGGGGGCACGCCGGCGATAGCGGTCGCGGCGACCGCAAAGCCCACGCCCGTGACCGGGTACTTCTTCATGAGGCCCTGGATCTTGGGCAGCATACGGGTTCCCAGCGTGAAGCTGAGAGAGCCAGCGATGAGGAAGAACAGGGTCTTGGTGAACGCGTGGTTGAAGATGTGCTCGACGGCGCCGTTAAACGCCATCTGGCTTCCGAACACGGAGAGGCCCAGGCCAAAGAACACGTAGGCGAGCTGCGCGATCGTCGAGAAGGCGAGCAGGCGCTTCATATCCTTCTGGGGCAGGTACATGAGGAAGCCGAAGAGCATGGTCACGACGGCGTCGATGATGGCGACCCAACCGACGATCTCGGGGATATCGCCGGCGCTCGCAAGAGCGCGGGCGAACACGCACACGCCGACCTTAACCATGGACGCGCCATGAAGGTAGGCGGAAACGGGCGTGGGGGCCTCCATTGCGGAGGGCAGCCACATGTAGAGCGGGAACTGGGCGGACTTGGCCCAAGCAGCGAACAGGATGAGCAGCAGCACGACGGTCTTCATACCGGAATCGAGCTGGGAGATCGCGCTCAGCGCGAACGTGCCGGTTCCGGCGAACAGGAAGGCCGCGCCGATGTAGAGTCCCAGAGCGCCGATATGGGTGATGATGAGCGCCTTCATACCGGCTTTCTTGGCCGTGGGCGTCATGTAGTAGCTGATGAGGCCCCAGGAGCACACACCGATGATCTCGAAGAAAACGAGCTGGCCGACGATGGTGGAGCTGTAGGCGAGACCGGCCATGGCGCCGATGAACGTGGAGAAGTACACGTAGAAGCGACGACGGGGCGCGTCGGGATGCTCCTTATTCTTATCGCTCATGTACGGGAACGAATAGATGACGACGAGCAGGCCGATAGCGACGAACGCGGGTGCGAGCAGCGTGCTCATCCGGTCGAATATGAAGCCCATGACCAAGGTCTGGCCCATACTCGCCCAGGTTACATCGACCGCGTTCATGCCGTTTCCGGCAAACGTCGCGGCCAAGCCAACGGAAGCGACCGTGGCGATGCCGCCGGCAAAGGCGCAGATCCATTTAGCGTAGGGACGCGGCAGCATGACGATGAGCAGGGAGCCCAGCATGGGGACGGCGATCGCCACCATGGCAAAGAGGGACAAGCTCGATTCGATTGACATAGTTTCTCCCTTCTCCCTACACGCCTACGACGACGAAGACGAACGCGAGGACCGCGATGCCGACGACGGCCCAGGTCTGGTTACCGAGCACCTTGAAGCGCGAACGGGAAACGGAGTTCTCGAGCACGCCGCAGACGACGAAATCGACCAGGCACTTGACGAGGAAGACGACGGCGCCCACGAGAGCGGTGACGCCGATGGTCGCGGGCTCTCCCCAGGGGATGAAGATGGAGGTGAACCAAGCGACGACCACGACCTGCTTCATGCCCATGGCGAGCTTCATCATGGCCAGGGACGGGCCGGAGAGCTCGGCGAGCGGGCCCTCCTGGAGCTCCTGCTCGGCTTCGGCCTGATCGAACGGAAGCTTGCCGAGCTCCATGTAACAGGCGGCCGCGAAGGCGACGCCGGCGAGGATAACGGCGACGACGCTCGAGACGTTGCCCGTAACGATGTGCTGACCCATGGTCGCAATGTCCGTGGAGCCGCACACGATGGCGACGGTGAACAGCGCGATGAGCATGGACGGCTCGATGAGCACGCTCATGAGGAGCTCGCGGATACCACCGAAGCCCGCGTAGGCGTTGGAGGAATCCACGCCGGACAGCGCGAAGAAGAAGCGGGACAGCGCGAGCGCGTACATGATGGTGATGGCGTCACCAAAGACGGGCATGGGGCTCTGGAGCGTGAACATGGGCAGGCCCATGGCGAGCATAAACGACACCGCGAGGAACAGCGGCGGCATGATGCGCAGCACGAAGCTCGAGTCGGAACTCACGGACTCGGGACGCGCCATGAGCTTCGCGAGGTCCCGGTAATCCTGAAGGATGGACGGACCGCGGCGATTGTGCATCTTCGCGCGAATCACACGGGCGAGGCCGGAGAAGAAGGGCGCGACCAGCATGACCACGAGGCCCTGCGCCATCGCAAGAACGATGTTCATAATATCCTCTCCCCTCTCTAGACCATGACCACGGCGAGCACGAGGAAGACCACGAGCGCCGCGACGATGTAGCAGATGTATACGGAGTGGTTGCCGCCCTCGATCTTGGAGGCGAGGCCGGCCAGCTTGTCGGCACCCTCGCTCGGTGCATCGACCAGGAAACGGTCGGGCAGGGGCTCGACGCCCTGGGCGACACCGGTGAGCTTCTGGAACACGTGCGCGATGGACCAGCAGATCTTGGTGCATACCTCGCGCAGGGTGTAGAGCGGGCCCATGAAGAGTTCGACGTCGGACGCGAAGCTCGTGGCGACGACGGGCATGTGCTCGTTGGGCTCGTAGCCGCACGCCCAAGGGTCGGTCTTCTTAGCGGGGGCCTTGGCGCCGAGGCAGGACCTCAACGCGAACGCGAGGCCGGTGAGGACCACGAGCGCGATGGCGATCGCGGGGGTGGAGGTGGCGGCACCGGAAATCTCGTTCACGAGAGACACGCCCGAGGTGGCTGTGACGGCGGAGCCGGCAAGCACGCTCTGGGCGACGTCGCCCAGAACCGGGGCGATGACCGGGGAGCCGATTCCCAGTACCACGCAGATGGCCGCGAGGAGCATCTGCGAGAACAACATCGGAGCCGGGGACTCCTTGGCGTTCGCGGCCTCCTGGGAACGAGGGCTGCTCGCGAACGAGACGC
>CABURG010000154.1 GCA_902493835.1 uncultured Collinsella sp.
CCGGCTCGGCAGCCCAGACGCGCAGCTTATTTACGGTCTCGCCGGCATAGCCCACCACGGGGATGTCATAAGGGACGGCCAGAATGTCCTGCGTGTCCACCGTGCGGTAGAACGTGCGGCCGTTCTCCTCAAAGCCCTCGACGTGGCCACCAAACTTGATGGTCACGGCCTTGTCCTGACGACGGACCTCCCAGGGATAGCCGTGGGTGAGCCACTCGTCGGTGGCCTCGACCTGGCTGCCATTGACGATCTCCTGCTTAAACAGGCCGTAGCGGTAGCGCATGCCGTTGCCGTAGCCGGCAATGCCCTCGGCTGCCATGGAATCCAGGAAGCATGCGGCCAGACGGCCCAGGCCACCGTTGCCCAGGGCCGGATCGGGCTCCTGGTTCTCGATGACGGACAGGTCAAAGCCCATGTCGTCGAGCGCCTCGGCGACCATGTCGCGCACGCCAAAGTTGAGCAGGTAGTTGTCGAGCAGGCGGCCGATCAAAAACTCGATCGAGAAGTAGTACACGCGCTTCTTACCCTCAGCGGTGGCGCGGGCGTCGCTCTTGGTGGCAACGGTGCGTGCCTTCTCGGCCACGAGCTTGGCCAGGGCGTTAAAGCGGTCCAGGTCGCTGGCGGCCTCGACGCTCTTGCCGCTGATGCTCATGACTGCATCGCGATAGAGCTCGGTAAACTCCTGCTTGTTGTCAAAGATCTTATTCATACGTTCCTTTCCCCCGGGGATGTTTCTCCCGGAACGGTTATGACTTGTATCCTACGCCCCCGCGGGGCGGGTAATTACAGTGGTAACGCCTTTGTTACGCTTTCTTGGCAGGAGCCTTAACAGCAGCTGCCTTGGCCTTGGGAGCAGCCTTTTTAGTGGCTGCCTTCTTGGCCGTGGTGGATTTGGCCGAAGCCTTGGCAGAGGGCTTGGCAGCCTTCGCCTTAACCGGAGCCTTCTTAGCAGCCGCGGTCTTGGGCTTCACCGAGGACGCACGCTTGCGCGTCGCCTTCTTGGGCTCCTCGACCACGGGCGGCTTATAGCTGCTGGGGCCGCGGCGCTTAAGCACCACGCCTGCCAGGCCGGGCACCTTAATCTCGATGGAGTCCATCTGCCCGTTCCAGGGATAGGGCTCGCTCGAGCAGGTGTAGGGTTCCTCACCGGCGTATCCGCTGCCACCGAACTCGGGACGGTCGGAATCGAAGATGACCTCCCAGTCACCCTCACGCGGTACGCCCACGCGGAAGCTCTCGTAGCTTGCCGGGTCAAAGTTGATCAGGATCACCAGGTCGTCATCGACGTCCTCGCCCTGACGCACAAAGCTCACGATGGACTGCTTGGAGTTGTCCGCGTCGATCCAGGTAAAGCCGTCGTCGGTATAGCCGCGCTCGTACAGGGCGGGCTCGGCGGTGTACAGGTGGTTGAGCGCCTTGATAAACGCCTGATGATGACGGTGGGTCTCGTACTCCTCGGTCAGGAACCACTGGATGGACTCGTAGTAGCGCCACTCAATAAACTGGCCGATCTCGTTGCCCATAAAGTTGAGCTTGGCACCGGGGTGCGTCATCTGGTAGAAGGCCAGCGTGCGCAGGCCGGCAAACTGGCGCCACCAGTCGCCCGGCATGCGGCCGATCAGCGAGCACTTGCCGTGCACAACCTCGTCGTGGCTCAGCGGGCAAATGAAGTTCTCGGTAAAGGCGTACATGATGGAGAACGTGAGCAGGCCGTGGTTGCCGGGACGCCACGGAAAATCGGTCTGCATGTAGTGCAGGGTGTCGTTCATCCAGCCCATGTCCCACTTGTAGTGGAAGCCCAGGCCGCCGTCCTGCGGCGGGTAGGTCACGAGCGGCCACGCAGTGGATTCCTCGGCCATCATCATCACGTCGGGGTAGTGCGCCTCTACAGCGCAGTTAACCTGGCGGATAAACGCGCTGGCGTCCAGGTCTTCCTCGGTACCGTACTTGTTGAACTTCTTTTGGCCGGGGTCGTCGATACCAAAGTTGAGGTACAGCATGCTGGACACGCCGTCCATGCGAATGCCGTCAACGTGGAAGTTCTCGAGCCAATACAGCACGTTGGAGACCAGGAAGGAACGGACCTCGCCGCGAGCGAAGTCAAACTTGTGCGTGCCCCAGTTGGGGTGAATCTCGTGCTCAAACAGCATGTGACCGTTAAAAGTGGCAAGGCCGTGGGAGTCGGCGCAAAAACCGCCGGGCACCCAGTCCATGATCACGCCGATGCCCGCCTCGTGGCACGCATCGATAAAGTGCATGAGCTGCTGCGGGTTGCCGTAGCGCGACGTGGCGGCGTAGTAGCCGGTCGTCTGGTAGCCCCAGGAGCCGTCGAAGGGGTGCTCCATGAGCGGCATGACCTCGATATGCGTATAGCCCATGTCGCGCACGTAGTCCACGAGCTCCACCGACAAGTCGTCGTAGGTGTAGAACTCGCCGCGCTGCGCGGGGAAGGGGTCCATGGGGCCGGGGTAGTTGCCGTACTCGTCGGGCTCGCCCTGCGGCGCGTCGCCGTGGCGCTTCCACGAGCCAATATGTACCTCGTAGATGTTAAGCGGTTGCGACATGTGGTTGTGCCCGGCGCGGCGCTTGAGCCACGCGGCGTCGTTCCACTTGTAGCCATCGAGGGTCCACAGCACGCTCGCGGTACCCGGAGGGCACTCAGCCTTAAAGGCATACGGATCGGCCTTGTAGAGTTTCTCGCCCTCGTTGGTCTCGATGAGGTATTTATAGAGCTGGCCCTGCTCGGCACCAGGAATAAAGCCTTCCCAAATAGCGCTCGTATGTACGGGCACCAGCGGGTTGGCTTCTTCATCCCAATTGTTAAATTCGCCAATGACATGGACACTCTTTACGTCGGGCGCCCAAACGCAAAAACGCCAGCCACGCGTGCGCTGCTGCGTGTCGGGATGCGCGCCCATCTTTTCCCAGCTGCGCTCCCACATACCAATGCCAAACAGGTAGACATCGTCCTTGGAGAGCTCCGGTGCGTGCGGAGCCGGTTTGCGGGTTGCGGGCTTTTTAGCCGTTGGCTTTAGCTTTGTATCGCTCACGTTTGATCCCATCATGACGCGGCAGCGTGTTGCCTTGGTGACTAGATGCGAAAGGTCCAAGGCTGCACGAATCGAAGGGACGGCGAAGTTTCTGTGATTCGTTCCACCTCGCGTGCTCGGTGGAACTTTCGGCAGAAACTACGATAACACCTGTGCGTTAGTTTTATGGACGAAAGCGGATTTGCGGGGGCGTTTAATCGGTAAGCGACATGTTTATACCACTGGCAGAATTGCCGTGGTAAAACTCTTGACAGTTTTACCAATTTGGGTTTCAAAATTGTTTGGCTGACGTTTGGTAAAACGTTTTTAGCAGGATGTTTACCATTTGATATCGAAAGGTTCGTTTATGTCCCATACTGCCGCTCCCAAGGTTGCTTTTATTTTCGATTGCGACGGCACGTTAGTTAACAGCACACCCGTTTGGGCCTATGCCCAGCCCGAGTTATTGCACCGCCACGGTGTCGACGTGACGGTCGATGATTTTGCCCAGTTTGAGCACCTGTCGCTGGAGGACGAGTGCCAGGCCTACCACGACACGTGGGGCATTGGCGCGAATGGCGAGGAGCTGTATCGCGAGCTGGGCGAGATTTTGATCGACGGCTACTCCAAGG
Source organism: uncultured Collinsella sp. (assembly GCA_902493835.1). GTDB lineage: Bacteria > Actinomycetota > Coriobacteriia > Coriobacteriales > Coriobacteriaceae > Collinsella. The sequence goes on from CABURG010000154.1 coordinate 3,662, forward strand.
TGCCGCCGCGCGAGGGCCTGCTTGCATTTTTGGAGCAGGCGAAGGCGGCCGGCATTGCCATGTGCGTTGCCACGTCCACGCCGGCCGAGCTGGTTAAGTCTGCGCTTGCGGGTGCCGGGCTCGATGCCTACATGGAGTTTGTGACCACCACGGGCGAGGCAGGTCGCTCTAAGCAGTTCCCCGACGTATACGAGCTGGCGCTGCGCCGCCTGGAGGAGCGCCATGGGCACAAGTTTGAGCGCGCTTGGGTGTTTGAGGACGCCGTCTTTGGCCTAAAGAGCTCTGGCACCGCCGGCTTTAAGCGTGTAGGTATTTATGACCCGCACGGCCGTATGAAGCGCGACGATGTGCGCGCAAACTGCGATATCTTTATCGACAGCTACGAGGAGCTGGATCTGGCCCGCGTACTTTCGTTTGAGGGATAGGCG
>CABURG010000155.1 GCA_902493835.1 uncultured Collinsella sp.
AGGCCGTGTGCTACATGGCCGACCCTAATGTCGCCGCGGCTGCGCGCGCCGCGGGCACGACTCGCGCCGTTGCGAGCATGGACAAAGCTTGCGGCATCGAGGGTCCGCTCATCGTGGCCGTCGGTAACGCCCCCACGGCACTTCTGCGCCTCGCCGAGCTCATGGACGCGGGGAAGATCGCGCCCGCGCTCGTCGTTGGGGTGCCGGTCGGGTTTGTGAACGTGGTCGAGGCGAAAGAGGAGCTACTCGCGCGACGCGTGCCGGCCATCGTCGCGAGGGGTCGCAAGGGCGGTTCGACCGTGGCGGCCGCCATTATGAACGCGCTGCTCTACCAGATTACGCGCCCAGGCGGCCCGAAGTGACGGCGCCCGCATCCGCGCCGGCGCTGCGCATCTTCGCCGGCACCACCGAGGGCCGCCTTCTGTGCGAATGGGCGAGCGGGGCGGGCATCCCCGCCCGTGCCTACGCGGCAACCGAGTACGGAGGCGAGCTTTTGGGCGAGCTTCCGGGCATCGAGGTGCATGCGAGCAGGCTCGACGAGGCCGACATGGAGCGCGAGCTTTCCGGCGCGCGCATCGTCGTCGACGCCACGCACCCCTTCGCTACGCTCGCAAGCGGCAACATCCGAGCCGCTTCGCTCGCCGTGGGTGTACGATGCCTGCGCCTTGCGCGCGCGGCCGAGGAGCTGCCCAAAGGCGTCGTGTCGGTCGCGTCGATCGCCTGCGCGGCGCGCTTTCTCTCCGAGAACCCGGGTCGCGCGCTTCTCACGACGGGGAGCAAGGAGCTTGCTCCCTATACGCGCGTCGCCGATTTCTCGGAGCGCTTCTTCGTGCGTGTGCTCCCGCTGCCCGGTGCTATAACGAAGTGCATCGACGCGGGGTTTTCGCCGTCGCACGTCATCGGCATGCAGGGGCCCTTCACCCGCGAGCTCAACGAGGTGATGCTTCGGCAGGTGGGAGCCCAGTGGCTTGTGACCAAGGACTCGGGAACCGTAGGCGGCACGGCCGAGAAGCTTGCCGCCGCGCGCGACGTGGGAGCGCGCTGCATCGTGGTCACCCGTCCCGCCGAGGGAGACGGGGCCCTTTCGCTTCGGGAAGTGGAAGACGCGCTCTTACGGGAGTTCGCGCGATAGGCGCTCGCCGCGCCTGCGTTCCCTCCCGCCCGCGAGGAAGAGCGCCTCGAGCAAGCTCGAACCGTACAAGACCGTCATCCGCCAAAAGTTCGAGGACGACGCCCGGAACTGGCGCAAGTAGCCCTTCAATAAGTTGCGGTGAAATAGTGTCTGTTTTTGCTGCTAGATAGCATATTCAGTCCCTAATTCACCGCAACTTGTTGGTGGTGGCTTACTGGTAGCGTAGGCACTCCACCGGGTCGAGCTTTGCTGCGCGGCGAGCGGGGTAGAAGCCAAAGATTACGCCGATGCCGACGGAGACGGCAAACGCGATCAACACTGTTGTAATGGAGAAGCTTGGCGTGATCGTCCCGGTAGCTCCAAACTCGCTCATGATGCCCGAGCTTGCGGCAAAGAACGTGAGTCCCCATGCCAGCAGATAGCCAATCAGGACACCCAACAGTCCGCCGGTGACGCACAGCGCCGAGGACTCGGCCAAAAACTGCGCGGTGATATCACGACGACTGGCGCCCAGAGCGCGGCGGATGCCGATCTCGCGAATGCGCTCCGTTACGTTGGTAAGCATCATATTCATAATGCCGATACCGCCGACAAGCAGCGAGATGCTGGCGACAGCACCCATGATGAGCGAGAATGCGCCCATAAAGGAGTTGAGTGCATCGATAGCGCTTTTCATGGAGGTTGCCGATACACTGTCGTACTCGTCCTCCTCCTCGATGCCCTTCATCGCGCGCACCTTGGACTCGATGGTCTTGCAGAGCTCATCCATGTCCGTGCCGTCGGCGGCAAGTGCTGTCACGCTGGGGAATGAAGGATTCTCGTCGCCAAACAGCCCGGAGATGGTTTCGCGTGGCATATACAGCGTGAGCGAGCCCATGGAGTCGCTGCCGCCATCAATCACGCCTACAATGTGCACCTCGCCGTTGGACACCTTGATGGTTTTCCCCAGCGCATCCTGTTCGTTGCCGTAAAGCTGATCGGCGCCGTTGCGGCTGATGAGCGCCACGCGCGAGCCTGATTGGGACTCGGCCTGGGAATAGGTGCGCCCCGCAACGAGCTTGCTGGCCCCCACGGCGTCGAGCATGTCGCTATCGACACCCTGCGCCATGACGGTATAGCTTTTATCGCCGGTCTTATACTCGGTATACGCGCTGTCGACAATGCCGATCTGCTCTATCTGCGGCACCAGTTTTTGAAGCTTCTCGATGTCCGACTCGGTGAGTTCTTGCGACGAATAGATTTGCACCATGCGTGCCGCATTGAGGCCCAGACTGTTGACCAGGCTGTTTTGGATACCGCCGATGAGCGAAGTCATGGCGATAACCGAGGCGATGCCGATGACAATGCCCAGGATGGTGAGCAGGCTGCGCCCCTTGTTGGCCTCGAGCGAGTGAAGGGCTTCCTGGATGAGATCGCGGGCGCTCATGCCATCTCTCCCTTCGGCGGGTTGGCGGAGGCGGAAATCATGGGCAGGCTATCTACGGCGCTGCGCAGGGTCCGCGGTGCATGTGGAATATACGCGCCGTCGTGAATGCGACCGTCGCGGATGGTCACGGCACGGTCGGCCTCGGCGGCGATGCCGGGGTCGTGTGTGATAAGCACGATGGTTTTGCCGCGCTTCTGGAGCTTATGGAAGGTCTCCATCACAAGCGCTCCAGTGGCGGAGTCTAGGTTTCCCGTTGGCTCATCGGCCAGGATGATGGGCGGGTCATTGACGAGGGCGCGCGCGATGGCGACACGCTGCATCTGGCCGCCCGAGAGCTCGGATATGCGGTGGTCCCAGTGGTCGACGGGCAGCGTGACGGCCTGCAGCGCGTGCACGGCGCGCATTTCGCGCTGGCTACGGGGCACATTGGTGTAGGCCAGCGGCAGCATGACGTTTTCGATAACCGACAGGCGCGGCAGCAGGTTGAAACTCTGAAAGACAAAGCCAATGCTCAGGGCGCGAACTTCGGTGAGCTCGTCATCATCGAGCTCGGCCACGTTGAGCCCTTGCAGGTAGTAGTCGCCTGCCGTTGGCTTATCCAGGCAGCCTAGGATGTTCATGAGCGTTGATTTGCCCGAGCCCGATGGGCCAGTGATGGCGACGAATTCGCCGGGATTTACCGCCAGGCTCACGTTGTGCAGGATGTGGGCGCACCCCGCCTCGCTCTCAAAGATGCGGTGCACCTTGCGGATGTCGATAACGGGACGCATTACATGCCCTCATCGTCAGACATACTGCCCGAATCCGCGTTGTGGCCGCCGTCAGCTGTTGCGTCAGCTCCGGTGTCCATGACGAGGGTGTCGCCATCGCGCAGCTTGGTAACCGGCACGTTGGGGTTGATCTCGTTGCCCTGGTCGTCGCGCTTGACCTGTGTCTTGCCGACTACGGCTTCGTTGTCGTTTTGCGTCACGACGGTCACCTTCACGCGACGGGTTTGCTTGCCCTCTTCATCAGTCGCCACGTTGACGTAATAGTGTTCGCCGTCTTCGGTCATGAGCGCCATCGTCGGCACCATCACCACGTCGTCGAGCTGCTCGGTCACCACCGATACCTCGGCCGTCATGCCCGGCTTCAGGCGCGCGTCGGGCGCCTCGATGAGGATGTCGACATTAAAGGTCACGCTGCCGCCGCCACCGTTTGCGGCGTCGGAGTTTGCCACCGACGCGATAGCCGTGACGGTGCCCTGGCTCACGATATCGGGAAACGCGGGATACGTGACGTTGGCGCTCTGCCCAACGGCGATCTTGGCGATGTCCTTTTCGCCCACCTGCACGGTCACCTTCATCTTAGATAGGTCGGCGATCTGCATGCACTGTTTGCCGCCGCTCGTATCGCTTTCGCCCATGATCATGCCGCCTGTTACCGTGGCGCCCACCTTGGCGTTGAGCTCCACGATACTACCCGAGCTCGGGGCCGTGACCGTGCGACTGGCGGCCTTGGCGTTCGCCTGGTCGA
>CABURG010000156.1 GCA_902493835.1 uncultured Collinsella sp.
GAGCTGGACCGCAATGGTCACACCCGAAGCGACGGTATTCATTCCGCGACCCGCAAGCAGCAGTGAGAAAAAGTCTTCTAGGGCGACAAAAGCAAACGCCTGAGAACAGTCCATGATGAACGCCGAACGAAGAATGCGATTGTACGCAATAGCGGCTCCGATCGTCTTCGGGCTAATTCCACGCTCAGGTGTCGCCGCAGTGCCCCCTCTTCGCATCTCAGGAATGCAGACAACGACAACCAACGTCAACACCATTGCGATGATATCTGCCGAAAGACCAATGAGATATGCACCGACAGACGAAATGAAACCGCCCGCACAAGCGGAGATGGCATAAGAGGCATAGAAAACAAATCGCTCAACGACATTAAGCCTTACGAGCTGGTCCTGAGAGACACTGTCAATGTAAATTGCTTCTATGGATCCGCTCACACATGCAACGGCAAAACCCTTGAGAGCAAACGCGCCGATTAAAAGCAGAGGAGAACGGACGAAAAGCAGGGCGGCGTAGTATCCAAGCATTCCCACGACGCCAACGAGACCGCTTGTCTTTCGTCCAAACCTATCAGCAATATAGCCAGTGGGAACTTCAAGGATGAACTTGCTCACTTGATATGCAATCATCATGCTAGAAATCGCCACCATCGAGAATCCGACGAATTCAAGGTAAACCGTCAGAAAACACAAAATGGTGCTGAAGTTCGACAGAAAAACAAACGTCATATAAAGCAAAACCGTACGGTTTTTCATGCTCCGCCCTCCAAGAGTCAACAATCTAAATCGGAATCTTGGAAAAGCATGAGGGCAAAGCCGTCAGTCATGTGTTACAAGGCGTCAACATTCACTTGACGACACGAGGCCAAATGGCCTCACGAAGCAAGATGACGCAATAGGTGAAGAAATACCGTCTGGTGTCGATCGGTCCAGGCATTTTGTCGATAGCAAAAGTAGATGGGCAAGGCTACGTCATGCGAACCTTCAATAGAGTACTCGCTCACTTCCGACCCATCTGATGCGAGAGAAGAGCCAGAAAAACCCAATATCAATCCCCCGGCTTGAAGAAACTCAGCCTGCGCTCTGTTTCCGTATTCGACGTCGCGGAAGCGGAAATTAACCAGCTGAGCTTCGGGGCATTGATTGATCGCATTGAGACAGGGCGACAAATTAATGGGAACAGCTAACCTGCCGCCCAGTAACTCACGAACGGTCATAGCACCCACAGATTGATGACCCGCTGGGCACGAAAGAACCTTGAGCTCCTTTTCACCCAAGTATTTCGAAGAAAGGACACTGTCCCTTGGTTCCTCAAATGAGATGGCCGCATCCGAAATGCCAAGCACAAGTGATTCAAAGCATGTAGCCGTTGGCTGATGCCACACATCAAGGTGAATCTGAGGGTGCGAGCTTTCAAACGAGTCGTACCAGTTTTCGGAAAAAAGACGCCCCCGCCCGTGAAGACAGGGGACGTAAAGACGAAAGTGGCCGTCGGGCGAAACGCCACCGTTCCCCGATTGGGTGTACTTTTTGAGATCGTCGACTTGTGCCAGGATCACGCGTGCACGACGCGCAAATTCTCTGCCCGCCGGAGACAAAACAGCCTCCCCCGCCGATCGATTGAGCAAAACGATCTGATACTCAGACTCCAGTTTCTTAATTGCCGACGAGACAGCCTGTGGGCTCACGTGAACGGCGCGAGCCGCTTTACGCACGCCGCCGTAGTTCGCTACCGCTTGAAGGTATTCGAGTTGAGAAAACTGCATAGGTTACTCCAAAGGCAGCCAAGGCGACGGGCCGTGCGTCCTCAGATGAGGTTCTCGCCCAGGTTCTTGCCGCCGAGGACGTGCATGTGGAAGTGCATGACGGTCTGACCGGCGTTGACGCCCTTGTTGGAGATGACGCGGAAACCGTCCTCCAGACCCTTGGCCTTGGCGACCTCCTGGATGGCGTGGGCCATGGCGCCCATGGTCTCGGCGGGCACGTTATCGGCGATGTCACTGTAGTGCTTCTTGGGGATCACGAGCGTGTGGACCGGCGCCTGGGGATTGAGGTCGTCGAACGCGATGACCTGGTCATCCTCGTAGACGACGGTCGAGGGGATCTCGTGGTTGGCAATTTTGCAGAAGATGCAATCACACATGGTTGGTTCCTTTCTCACAGACCAAGGTAATTATATTTGGTCGGGATGGTTAGAACGAAAGGTTGTCGTCGGTGTTGGCGGCTTCGCCGTCGGCGAGCACGTCGTTGCCGTCGACGTCCTTCAGGAGCACCGAGACCTTCTGCTCGGCATCGGACAAGCGGGTACGCAGGCTCTTGAGGAGCTCGACGCCGCGGGTATAGCTCTCAAGCGACTCCTCGAGCTCCATATCACCCGACTCCAAGCTGCGGATGATGAGCTCCAACTCCTGTGAAGCCTGCTTGTACGTAAGCTGCTCGACCGGGGTCTTCTCTGCCATATCTGTTTCCTTTCCTAAAGGTTTATCGCTATGAAACGCGGCCTACTCGACCGTATCGACCGTTGCCGCCACGTTGCCGTCTGCCATGCGCACGCGAATGGCGTCACCGGGCTTAAAGGTCTTGGCGCTCGTGGCCACCCCATCATCGCTGTACGCGATGGAATAACCACGGGCAAGCACCTTGAGCGGCGACAGGGCATCGAGCGAGGCTGCCGCACGGCCCAGGTCGGATGCTGGCTTGTTGAGCATCGTGCGCCCCTGATGCTCCAGGCGGGAGCTTGCGAGCGTGAGCGCATGGCGCTTGCCATCGAGTCCTGAGGTGCTTGCGATCAAGCGCTCGGGCAGACGCTCAAAGTTGGAGCGGAATGCCCCAACCGAACGCGTTATGGCGCCGGACAAACGATCGGCCGTCAGGGCAAGCTCAGACTCGCGACGCTCAACCATAAACGTTGGGTCGTTGAGGCACGGGCGGCACGCAGCCGCATCGAGCGCATCGCCCAAGCGAGCCGTATAGGTATCCCAGGCACGGCGACCGCGCTGATCGAGCATCTCCAGGTCGACCTGGGCCGACCCAATCATCGATGCCATCGCAGCACCCAGACGTTGATAGCGCGCCTCGAGCACATCGGCCAACTCCGTCATAGCCGGCGCCACCGATTCGGCCGCCGCCGTAGGCGTGGAGGCGCGACGGTCGCTCACCATGTCGCAAATCGAGGTATCGGGCTCATGGCCAATGCCGGTCACCACGGGCACGGGACAAGCCGCCACCGCGCGGGCAAGCTCCTCGTCATTAAAGGTCATGAGGTCCTCAAAGGAGCCGCCGCCGCGCACCAACAAAATACAGTCGGGCGCCGGCGTAATGGAAGCGGCGCGGCGCAGGCCCTCAATGAGCTCTGTCGGCGCACCCTCGCCTTGTACCTTGGCACCCACGCAGACGAGCTCGACGAGCGGGTTGCGACGACGCAATGTGCGCTTGACGTCGTCGATTACGGCACCCGAAAGCGAGGTGACGACCGCCACGCGGGAGCAGAACACCGGGATGCGGCGCTTGCGCGCTTCGTCCATCAGACCCTCACGGCGTAGCTTTTCGGCCAGTTGCGCCACTTGTTGACGCAGCAGACCCTCCCCCGCCAGCGAAAACGAGCGAGCGACAAAGCTCATGCGGCCCGTAGCCTTATAGAGATTGAAGCTGCCCTTAAAGCTCACCTGCATACCGTCGCGCAGATCGAACGTGCGCTTGAGATAGGCACCCTTCCAAATGATGCAGTCAACGGCGGCCGAATCGTCCTTGATCTGGAAATAGCAGTGGCCGCTTCGGGCGTTAGGACCACGAAAACCCGTGACCTCGCCCAAGACGCTCAGCTGCGGAATGGCATCGAGCGCACCGGCGGCGATCTCCACCGCCTGGCTCACGCTGAGCTCCTTGCGCTCTTGCTCGTCCGAACCGTCGAACTCGGCGGAAACGGCATTACCGGTTAGGTTCCAGCCTGCCACGCAGCCTCCTTTCGTTATCGAGCACAGAGGCTCCGGCCCCGTGCGAAATTAAGTCCAACACATAGTACAGCGCCGCGAGGACA
>CABURG010000157.1 GCA_902493835.1 uncultured Collinsella sp.
CAGCGCCGCCGCGGCCGCCATTGCTGCGAGCACCCTCGCGACGCTCGCCGCCGCGGCTACCGCGCTCTTCAAAGCGCTTGCCGCCACGGGACTCACCGCCACGGGCACCTCGCTCACCGCGGCCCTCGCCGCCGCGACGCTCATCACGGCCACTGCGCTCGTCATCACGACCGGAACGCCGGCGGTCGCCCGCACCGCGCTTGCCACCGCGCGAACCGCGGCCCTCGTCCTCGCGCTCAACACGACGACGACCGCCGCGGTCCTCGTCCTCGCGGCGACGGCGATGTGCCTCACCCTGGAACTGCTTGGCACGGCGCTCGGCACGGTTACCGCGCGCAGGCTGCTCAGCGGCACCAGCACCAGCACGCTCCTCGGCAGCCACCTCGCGAGCCACGCTCTCAACAGCCTCGTCCACGCGAGCCTGAACGCCCTCGCGCACGCGGGTCTTCCCGCCGCGCTTGGGACGGCTCGGACGCTCGCCGTCGCCGCGGCGCTCGTCGCGACCGCGGTTGGAACGACCAGCCACGTCGCCGTAATCGTCGCCGTTGCGCTTGCCGTCGCGACGTGCCTGTTCAAGCTTCTTCTTGCTCTTGGACTTGCCACGCTTGGTCTTCTTCTTCACCTTAAAGGCGGCAGGATCGCGCTCGGGGTCAACGGCGGGCGGGTTGGGACCCACATGCAGGTCGCCGGCCTCGTAGATGTCGGCAGTCTTGTCCATGAGCTTCTCGATCTCGTAGAACTCGTCGACGTCCTGCTCGGTCACAAACGTAATGGCCCAGCCCAGCTCGCCGGCGCGGCCCGTACGGCCAATACGGTGGATGTAGTCGGTCGGCTCGGCCGGCACGTCAAAGTTCACGACGTAGCGCACGTCGCTAATGTCGATGCCGCGGGCGAGCACGTCGGTTGCCACCAACACGTCGACGGTACCGTCGCGGAAGGCAGAAAGCGCGCGCTCGCGCTGGGCCTGGCTGCGGTTGCCGTGAATCGCGGCGGCCTTGATGCCTTTGCGCTCCAGACGACGGCAGCAGCTGTCGGCGCGGTGCTTGGTGCGCATAAAAACGATGGTGCGCTCCGGGCCCTCCTTCTTGAGAAACTCGGGCAACAGGTTGTTCTTGGCCTCGATGGACACCGGGAACACAAACTGATCGACGGTATCGGCGGTCGACGTGGCGGGCGCGATCTCCACGCGGGCCGGGTCGCTCACCAGGTCGGTGATCTCGCCCACTGCCTCCTCGTCGAGCGTCGCCGAGAACAGCAGCGTCTGGCGCTCGGCCGGCGTCTCGCGCACAATGCGGCGGACGGCGGGCAAAAAGCCCATGTCGAGCATGCGGTCGGCCTCGTCGAGCACCAGCACCTTGACCTCGTTCAGGTGGCAGGCGCCCTGCTCGATCAGGTCGACCAGACGGCCCGGCGTAGCGACCAGGATGTCGCAGCCGTACTTGAGTGCCGCGGTCTGCGGCTTGTAGCTCACGCCACCCACGACGGTCACGGCGACATGGCCGGTGACGTCGGCGATCTTGCTCGCAACCTCGTCGATCTGCTGGGCGAGCTCGCGCGTGGGGGTGATGACGAGCATCACGGGGCCACGGCCGTTGCCCTCGGGCTTCTTGGCGCCGCGACGACGGTTGCGGCCGCCGCGCTCACGCACGGGCTTGGGCGGAGCGATGTGCTCCAGATTGTTCATGGTCGGCAGCAAGAAGGCGGCCGTCTTGCCGGTGCCGGTTTGAGCGGCGGCAAGCAGGTCGCGACCCTCGAGCACCACGGGGATCGAGCCGGCCTGCACGGGCGTCGGCGCCGTGTAGCCCAGGTTCTCGATAGCACGAAGCATCTCGTCCGAAAGTCCCAGCTCGTTAAAGGCGGGCAGGCTCTCGGTAGCGGACTCGACGGCCTGGGCAGCATTTGCCTCATCGGCGGCATCGAAGGCAGCCTGGGTCATGGCCTCGCGGGTCTCGTCCAGAATCTCGGCGTCGGTGACGTCGGATACAGAATTACGCATATGTTGTTGTTCCTTATCTGCACGCGCAATGAGCGCGGCATGCGGCCGCGCGGGCGTGCTTGGTAGTGCGCTAATACATACAAAAACGGGTGCGCACAGAGAGGACGTTGCTCAGCACGCTGGCGATCGCTTTGGCAGCCCTATCACGCGCCGTCCAGACGCAGCAGCTCTAAGCGATGGAGCAGATTCGCCGCCGGTTAGTATACCCGTACTCCGTATGCCCCCACGTAAACCACAGATGACGAGGCGGACGAGGTGGGCCTGGCCGATTGTGTCAATCTGTAACAGATGCAGGGCAAAACCGGGTCCAAATGTTACAGAACAAGACAGAGGGGGATTTCCGTTCAGTCCAACCAAAATCTCTCGGTCTTCCTGCAATTTCGAACATGTGGCCTATAATGTTGCTTTGGTTACGCTATATTTTGCGCAACCATTTAATACGTCGCCCACCGGGGGCCATTAATTCCTATCGCCATATTGGCTAGGAAGCAATCAAAGGAGGTATCCGTGGCAGCAGAGACGCCTTGCTCGGTCCTCTATAACGATATTCGCTCGTTCGGCGGTCTTAAACATCTCGAGATCGCCCGAATGCTCATCAATGGAAACTCTTATCTCGGCAGTACCCTGCTCGAGAAATGCTCTTCCAACCGCTCGTATCTCACCCGTTACATCGTCCATCGCAAGCCTGACCAGTGCGCGCCCGCCATCTACAGCGACTTTACCGTCACCACGCTCAACCTTTCCGCGGCAATCTGCAGCAAGCTCGGCGGCGGCGAGTCCGCCTATCAGGCAATCGCCGAGCACTATCGCGGTCCGGCCGCCAACGAAATGATGTCGGCTCTCGCCAGCTACAAGCTGGACAGCCGCCTATATGCAAATGCCCTCAATCGCATCGACAACTTTGACGGCAATGCCGTGCGCGAGAAAAGCACGCTTTACCTTATGCTCTTTGTGGCAACGGGGGCGCTCGCCGATCCCGTTCAGGGCGTGGCCACCGTCGAGCGCTTTTGCGACAGCAAGACGGGCGGGCACTTTGGCACCACCGAAACTACCGTCGGACGTGGCTTTATGAGCAGCCTGGAGCAGCCGCACACCGTCGCTCCCAACCTCGGTCTGCTCAGAACCCATGCCGACAACTGCGCCGACATGCAAATCCATCCCCTCACACGCGATCCGCGCGGCACCGTGATTGGTTCTTTGCCCAAAACCTCGCCCAGCATCACCGATGTAGGCGCCGACGCCTCGCGCGAGCATCTTCGTATTTGGCTCGAGGGTGAGCACTGGTACGCCCAGGGCCTTGGATCGACCAACGGCACAGTGCTCGAATCGGGCGCGGGCGACGGCGATATTGTGATTGAGCCGCCGCGCGACCAACGCGAACCCGGCAAAGTCTATCCCCCCGTGGAAATCGCCAACAGCGACAGGCTCCATCTGGGTCTCTACACGACATTCCTTGTCATTGTGGACTAGCACGGACAGCGATCGGAAGACGGTCGCCGTCCGTCTTTCGTCTTCTACCTTCTGCGTCGTAAACGACAATACTCAGCGGTACACGTGAGCAGTGCGGCTATCATGGTACTTTACCGATATCCGCACTGCTCACGTGTACGCGCGGCAACCCATGCCAGACAAAGGAACGCCATGGATACTACCGATAGCGCCTATGGCGACAAACTCATCCGTCTCGATACGTTCGATACCGCCGTGGCGGTCGACCCCAGTGCCGAGGACGACGCCAAGCGTCGGTTTATGACGCTTATTCTCCAGACGGCCCACCGCAACAACGGCAACATCGGGCACGTGCTTCGCGCGACCAACACAAGCGGCGAGGTCTTTGCCGTCAAGCTACTCAAGGACAACGCCTTTCTCTCTGGCCAAGCCCCCGACCGCTCCGCCGAGCAATCGGCAGCGCACCTGGCCAACACCGCTGCGCTGTTCGAGGAGTACCGTCATCTGTGTACCGTCTCGCACCTGCGCGGATTTCCGCGCGTCTATGGCTACGGATCGTGCGAGGACGA
>CABURG010000158.1 GCA_902493835.1 uncultured Collinsella sp.
ATGACGCTCTATTACGCTGAGGGCCCCGAGATCGTCAAGACGTTCAAGGACCTGGGTTTTAAGGTCTTCCTCGACCTCAAATTCCATGACATTCCGCATCAGGTGCGCGGTGCCGCCCGTTCGGCCTCGCTCGCCGGTGCCGACCTGCTTTCGGTCCACGGTCTGGGTTCGGGCGCCATGCTCGCTGCCTGCCGCGAGGGTGCCGAGGAGGCGCGCGAGGACCGCGCCAAGCTCGTTGCCATCACCGTGCTCACGAGCATGAACCAGGATTCGCTGGCCGAGATCGGAGTCGAGTCGCCTGTGGCCGAGGAAGCCGCCCGTCTGGCAAAGCTTGCCCAGGCCAACGGCATCGACGGCGTCGTGTGCTCGCCGATGGAGGCTCATGACATGCGCGAGTTGCTCGGCCCCGACGCGCTGATCGTGACTCCGGGCGTGCGTCCTGTGGGTGCCGCCCTTGGTGACCAGTCCCGTGTGGCGACGCCTTCCCAGGCTATCGAGCGCGGCGCGAGCCATATCGTGGTGGGCCGACCCATCACCGGTGCCGACGACCCGGTTGCCGCCTTTGACGCCATCGTTGCCGAGTTGGTCGAAAACGTCGCCTAAAAGATTCCCTCAAGTCACCACTTTTGGGTCTCATTAGCACAAATTTGCCCCTGTGCCTGCGAAAACTTTCCCATCCTTTGTGTGGAATCGCAGGTCAGGGGCTCAACTTTGATCTCCGTATATTGCACTTTTCGCAGGTATCGTCTAACCTATGGTGCCGTCGATTGGGCATTTAGTGCGTTTGACGTGCTAAAATGCCAATTATTGCAGCAGATATAACCCAACTATTTGGAGGTTCGAATGGCACTCCCTCAGCTTACCGACGAGCAGCGCAAGCAGGCTCTTGAGAAGGCTGCCGCCGCACGTCACGCCCGCGCTGAGCTTCGCGAGCAGATCAAGAAGGGCGAGAAGTCCCTCGAGTCCGTGCTCAACTCCGATGACCCCATCGCTTCCCGCATGAAGGTTTCCACCCTCATCGAGTCTCTCCCCGGTTATGGCAAGGCCAAGGCCGCCAAGATCATGGAGGAGCTCGGCATCTCCGCTACCCGTCGCGTCCAGGGCCTCGGCGTCCGTCAGCGCGAGCAGCTCCTCGAGCAGCTGACCAAATAAGTGAGCGCTCAGGATTCAAAGCTCTTTGTGATTTCTGGACCGTCAGGTGCAGGCAAGGGCACGCTCGTCACTCGTGTGCGCGAGCGTCGCTCGAACCTGGGCCTGACGGTTTCGGCTACCACGCGAGCACCACGCAAAGGTGAGGTCGACGGCGTCAACTATTTTTTCCTGACGCGCGAGGAGTTCGACCGCCGCGTGGCAAACGGTGAGTTTGTTGAGTGGGCTGAGGTCCACGGCAACTGCTACGGCACGTTGGTGAGCGAGGTCACATCCAAGCTCGCCTCTGGCTCGTCTCTGATCTTGGAGATCGATGTCCAAGGTGCCCTGCAGGTCAAGGAGCGTTTCCCCGAGGCCGTGTTGATCTTTATCAAGCCGCCCTCGCTCGAGGTGCTTCGTGAGCGTCTTGTCGGTCGCGGTACCGAGACGCCCGAGACGATCGAGCTGCGTATGGCAAACGCCGCCGATGAACTTGCCCTTGCCGACCGCTACGACGACGTCGTGGTGAATGACGATCTCGACCGCGCGACCGATGAGCTCGTTCGCGTTCTCGATATGCATGAAAGGATCTGAGGTCCGTGTCCGTTGTAAAGCCTTGCATTGACGATCTTCTGGAGAAGACCGATCACAACCGCTTCCTGCTCGCCTCGCTTGCCTCCAAGCGCGCCTGCGACATTAACAGCATGCTGCGTGGTCAGCACAACCGCGTGCTCGCCGTCCAGGATGTCGACGACATCACCATTGCACTCTCCGGTGCCGATACCATCTCGATGGCTATGGACGAGATTGTCGACGGCGATATCTCCTACGACGAGGCCCGTTATGAGAAGGCGCTCGGCCACAAGGTTGCTGAAGCCTAAATGGCAGCCCGCGTCTGCCTGGTCCACTATCACGAGGTTGGACTGAAGGGCAAGAACCGCGCACATTTTGAGCATATCCTCATGGATAACATCAAGGCGGCCTTGGCCGCCTTTTCCGTGAATGCCGTGTCTCGAATTTCCGGTTATATCCTCGTGACCTTTAACGAGCATCAGGCCGACGAGGCGGCGCGCGTCATTCGCACCGTCCCCGGCGTTGCCCGCGTGTCCCTGGCATATCACACGAACCGCGATCCGCAGGAGTACTGCGCCGCCGCCGTGAAGGCGCTGCGCGAGTTTGGTCCCTTTGAGTCGTTTAAGGTACATGCCAAGCGCTCTAACACCGACTACGAGCTTACCTCGATTGATATCAATCGTCAGGTGGGCGAGGTACTGTGCGAGGCGTTTCCCGATAAAAAGGTCCAGATGCACGACCCCGACGCGATGGTGCACGTACTGGTGGTCCAGGGTAGCGTTTACGTGTACGCACGCTCCGAGCGCGGCGTGGGCGGTCTGCCGGTGGGTTCTGCCGGCAAGGTCGTGACGTTGCTTTCCTCGGGCATCGATTCTCCGGTGGCGACCTGGATGCTCGCGCGTCGCGGCGCGGTGTGCGTGCCGGTACATTTCTCCGGTCGTCCGCAGACGCCCGATACGAGTGAGTATTTGGTGCAGGACATCATCCGCGCGCTTGAGCCGGGTGTCCAGATCGGCCGCCTGTACGTGGTGCCGTTTGGCGATTGTCAGCGTGAGATTTCGGTGACCTGTCCCAGCAACCTACGCGTGATCATGTATCGTCGCATTATGTATTCGGTTGCCGAGCGCATTGCGCATATCGAGGGCGCCAAGGCTATCGTGACTGGTGAATCGCTCGGTCAGGTTGCCTCCCAGACGCTCGAGAACATCATGGCCGTCAATGAGGCCGTGAAGATCCCCGTGTTCCGTCCGCTGATCGGTTCGGACAAGCAGGAGATCATCGCACGCGCTGAGGAGATCGGTACGTTTGATATCTCGACTGAGGCCGCTCCCGACTGCTGCACGCTGTTTATGCCGCGCCGTCCCGAGACGCACGCTAAACTCGATGCCGTGCATGAGGCGTGGGAGCTGTTTGATCACGATGAGATGATTGAGCGTTTGCTCAAACAGACTGAGTACATCGACTTCGAGAGCAACACGTATAAGGCCCCTAAGACCTTAAAACGCAAGCATTCCGAGCTCGCTCCACGTGAGATTTACCAAGATCACGAATAATGTTGTGTATAGACCGGCGGTGATTTTGCATCGTCGGTCTTTTTCTATCTGGGCATTAGGCGATAAACGGTTCATTTGTCGACGTGTGCCTGAATAAATGGACACTTTTCCGCAAGGTTTTGGTCAGCTTTTGGTTTGGCCGCGAAAACCGGTGTGGACGTGCGGAGGCTGCGGCGTTCGTTTCCTGACACGATGGTGTTGGGAGGTGTTTGCTATGGCGCAGCGCGAGCAACACGAACGGGTTAAACGGATGGACCGCTGGGCAGAAAAGCTGCTCGGCCATAAGGCGGTGGTCGTGGCGATTCTGGTTGTCATTGCCGTCGCGAGCGGCTTGGCGATGGCAAGTTTTAATAGCCGCTCCAGCGGCGTGTCGTTTGAGCGTAGTGATGAGGCGAGCGCCTCGGAAGTACGCGGGGCCGGGGATGCGTCACCTGACGATGCCGATGAATCGTCGATCAAGAGTTCTTCTGCTGCCGAGGTGTACGTCGATGTTGATGGCGCTGTTGCGAGGCCTGGCGTGTACCGGCTCAAAGACGGAGCGCGGGTATCCGAGGCGATCGATGCCGCCGGAGGGCTTACGGCCGAGGCGGATGTGACAGGGCTCAATCGTGCGTCCAAGATCACAGATGGTCAAAAGATCCATGTGCCGACGGTAGGGGAGCAACAAGCGACTGCGGCGGTCGGCGGGGCTGAAAGCGGAGCCTCCACGACTCCTGGTGCGGGGTCTTCGTCGGGGCTC
>CABURG010000159.1 GCA_902493835.1 uncultured Collinsella sp.
AGCATAGCGTGTGGACGGCTCTGCGCACTGCGGGCTCCGCCGTGCACGCGCTCGATCTCGCCCAGGCTCGCAAGCTCCTCAAGGTCACGGCGGATCGTCATATCCGAGACACCTAACGCATCCGAAATCTCCTTGACCGAGACCGTTCCCTGTTCCTCGAGCAGCTGCCGAACCTTATCCTGTCGCTCCGCTTTAATCACGATGAGTCCTCGCTGTTCCACGCTCACGTCAATTCAAACAATAACGAACAAATTGTATCAGACTCGCGCGCGTCAGAAATGAACGCCCGCACAGCTCCAATCATCACTTTTTTGAGAAAAATACCCCCTGCTTTAGTGGGGTGTAGTGATAATCTCGCTTGTTCGCGCTACAGTTTGTCGGAAATACCTCGATGTTAGGAACCAAATGATCACTTCCGAGCTTTTCGGCACCGCGCCGTGCGGTACCCCCGTTCATCGTTACACCCTCAACGGGCCCGAGATCTGCGTTCGCATTATGGACTATGGCGCCACTGTGTTAGGCATCGACGTGCCCGACATCCCCGGCAACGTGCGCGATGTGGTGCTGGGCTTCGATAAGCTCGAGGATTACTTTGACAACCCCGCCTGCTTTGGTGCGACCATCGGACCTGTGGCCAACCGCACTGCAGGTGCCACGATCACCATCGCCGGCACGGACTGGCATATGCCGGCCAACGAAGGCGCCAACAACCTGCACAGCGATCTTGAGCACGGCCTGCACAAGCGCGTGTGGGATGTTGAGCTCGACGAGACTCACAACGCCGTGCGCATGACCACCTCGCTTGAGGATGGCGAGTTGGGCCTGCCCGGCAACCGCACCTTTACGGCCGTGTTTACCGTGACGCGCACCGGACGCTTCCGTATCGAATACGGCTGCGAGAGCGACCGCGCCACGTACGTGTCCATGACCAACCACACGTACTTTAACCTTGCCGGCCACAACGCCGGCATGGACTGTGAGCACTTCTTTGTTGCTAACGCTGCCCACTACCTGCCCATCAACGAGCAGAACATTCCCACCGGCGAGATCGCTCCGGTCGAAGGCACGCCGTTTGACTTTCGCGAGCTGCGCCCCGTCGCGCCCGGCATGGAAGCCGACGACCCGCAGATTAAGCAGGCCCGTGGCTATGACCACTGCCTGTGCATCGATGGCTATCAGTACGGCCGTAATCTGCGCCGCGCGATGCACGTCGAGGAGATGTGGACCGGTCGTGAGCTGGACTACTACACCACCGCCCCGGGTGTGCAGCTCTACACCGGCAACTGGCTGGGCGACGAGCACGCCAAGGACGATGCTAACTATGGCTGGGGCGCCGGCTTTGCCCTTGAGGCCGAGATGTACCCCGACACGCCGCACCAGCCGCTGTTCCCGCAGGGCATTGTGGGCCCGGGTCATCCCTACAGCAATGTGATTGAGTACCACTTTATGAGGCACTAAGCCCACAACGCAACATATCGCACAGCAACGCCCGCCGGCACCACCGCCGACGGGCGTTTTTTCATCTTTTGGGCTCTTTTTCGCTGTGACTGTATGAGTGACATATCAAAACTATGCCCATTTACTACGTTTAGCCCGGGATGCTCGACCATGCACCGGTTTTTGCTAAATGCGCGAGCCGTCTACCTGCGGTTTTGTTTTTCTCAAATTCGACATGCTCGGCGATAGCCGATCAAACGTAGTAAATGGGCATTGTTTTTGACAGGCAGCATCGCGCGCGCCCCTCGCAAGGGCAAAATGATTCGTTTTTCTCCGTCCCCAAGGGATCAGTTGAACAGATTGCCGATGGGGTCGGGATTGGAGCTGGGGAGGTAGCGGATTTCTAGCTCTATGCCGAGCTTTTGCAGCTCTTTAAAGGCGGCGACATCTGCGTCGTCTACGGCAACGGCAGGCGTTATGGGGCGCTTGCCCTCCCCTGTCTGCATATGGCCAATGCTGATCTTGGTTATTGGCACACCGCCCTTAACCAGCGCGAGCGCATCGGCAGGTGAGGCCACCATGACCAGAATCCATTGACGCGGCGTTGCGGTATGAATGATATCGATGGTCCTTTGCACCGAGAAAAACCTTGTCCAAACGCCTTCTGGCGCCGCCACCCTCATGGGTGCCCATTGGCGCGAATCCGCCGCGATCTCATCGTTGACGATTAGGACAAGGTTGGAACCAGTCGCCTCGTTCCACAGCTCAATGTCTTGCCCGTAAATAAACCGGTCATCGATGCGTGTGAGAAGAATCTTGGGTTGAGCCATCGCTGCCCCATTCTGTTTGAGACCCGTAAGAGCAAGACATCGCGTCTCCAATATTAGTGCATTTAAAGTGAGAAAAGCCGTCAGAACACTTGCGCGGATGTGCGATGTCCCGTATCATAGACAGCCGTTGACGCCTCAGTTGCGTCACCACATGGCCGCCAGCGTAGCTCAGTTGGTAGAGCACCGCTCTCGTAAAGCGGGGGTCACCGGTTCGAGCCCGGTCGCTGGCTCCATTGCACAAGATAGCCGCCTTCGGGCGGCTTTTTTGTTTTCGATTAAGAGTATGTGCGCCAATCCAAGCATCGCCACGTCGACAGCTTCCCCTACTCAAAAACAGAAACCCCGCTAAGCGTGATTCCCCTAGGGAAACACGCTTAGCGTGGTCCTGGCATGATTTCCCTAGAGAAATCACGCCATCAGACGAACAGCTCCACCGAGCGGCTCGTTACTCCTGCCAATAGGCGTCGGCAAGCAGCTTAAAGCAGATCTTCTTGACCGGCTGCGCCCCATCGCCCGGGAACTCGAGCGTGGGCATGTGAGGCTCGCCGGCAACGAACAGCGCAAACTTGTCGTCAGCAAGATCGCCGGCGATCGAGGCGTCGGAATCGACCAGATCGTAGTCGTCCTTCTCGTCAAACTCCTGAACCAGCGTCAGGCTGCCCGTGGCGACCTTAAAGGCCTCGCGACCCTCGACGTCGATCTGCAGGTCGTGATAGCGCTGATGCGTCTCATAGTGGGCCTCGGCCTCCGGACGCGTCGTGGGAGCCATGACGTTCGCAAAGACCTTGTCGCCCAGAATCGGATGGCTGCCGACCTCGAGCTGCGCCGGGTCGTTCTCCTCGAGCCAATCGATCAGCACGTCGAGGCCCTTGAGCATTCCGCGGTATTCCTCGATATCGCCCAATGCACCGTAAATCATCTAAATCCCCTCTCGGATCGTTTCTTTGGCGGCTACTCGATAAACGCGTTACCGACGCTGTTGCCGCCCACATACGTCTCGACCAGGGTAAGGTCGGGATTGAACACGACAACGTCGGCGTCGCGCCCCGACATAATGCTATCGCACTTGTCGTCGACATGAGCTAGCAAGCGATGCCGGGACCGACGCCCAAGCCCTTACAGCTCGGTCACGACAACGCCGTTGTAGACCTCGTCCCAACGGTCCATGACCAGATGGCCAGTCATGGGATCCATGGCATTGAGCTTGCCGCAGGTGTTGGCGGTACGCAGCACCGTCTCGTCGTCTGCGCCAGCAGCAATGGCATGCGCGAAGCCAGCGATAGTGGAGTCACCAGAGCCCGTGGCGTTAACGGCAGGGATATCGGGCGTCTTTGCGCGGAACGCACGGCCATTGTGGAAGCCAACGGAGCCGGCAGCGCCCATGGACACGACGACCCAGGGGATATCGGAGAAGCGGGCATCAGAGGCGAGCGCGGCGCGGAGCTCGTCCACATCGTCGGTGGTAAAGCTCGTGCCCAGAAGGCCGTTGATCTCGGTCAGGTTAGGCTTGACCAGCTCGGGCTTAATTTCGGACTTAAGGGCGGCCTCGAGCGAAGCACCCGAGGTATCGAGCAGCACCTTGGCACCGGCGTTCTCGGCAATGCCCGTGATCTTGGCATAGTAGTCTGCCTCGACACCGCGGGGCAGCGAACCCGAAATGGTGACGACAGCGGCCTTGCTCGCAAGCTCGGTAAACTTGGCGGTAAAGGCA
>CABURG010000160.1 GCA_902493835.1 uncultured Collinsella sp.
CGAGGCCCAGGCGATGCCCAAGCCCGAGCTCGAGAATCCCTGGATCAAGCTCTCGGGCCTGCAGCCCGATGCGACGAGCTTTTTCAAGAATCCCTTCGCCAAGGACGATGACTCCAACTCGGACGACGATACCAAAACCGGCATCGACGGCTCCATGGACGATTCGGATTCCAAATAGGCACCGCTAGCGTTTCTTGAAGTTGTAAATGACAAGAAACGCGAGCAAAGCGATTGATAAGGGGCCGGCTACATAGAAAAAGAGAACGTCAATTGCGCGTAGAGTGTAATAAGCTTTATCGCCGGACATTACTGCATACAATACGTAGCCAAATGCTGGTTGGTTTGCGTACCAGCAGGAGAAAGCCAAAAGCGCTAAAAGTACTACAACCAGAAGTGCATTCAGGACAAATCGTTTGCTTTTCATCGATCGCTCCTTCCGGGTGAATCTTATATGTAATTCTATAGTAGCCTTTTTCAAAGCATCGCATGCTCCTAAATAACGTGCACTTTCGCTGTAGGGTCGGCTTTATGTCGGCCCTCTTTTTTGCACTTGCGCGGCGGGATGGTAATATCGTTACGTTTGAACTGTTTCGATGTGAAACCGAGGAGATTCCCTCTATGAGTGCTGACTACCCGTCAATGACAACGGCCGAGATCCGCTCCAAGTTCCTCAACTTCTTTGAGGAGCGCGGTCTTAAGCTCTATCCTTCTTCGTCCCTTGTTCCCGACGACCCCTCGCTACTGCTTGCCAACGCCGGCATGAACCAGTTTAAGGAGTACTACCAGGGCAAGAAGACCATGAAGGAAATCGGCGCGATCTCCTGCCAGAAGTGCGTCCGCACCAACGACATCGACTGCATCGGCGAGGACGGCCGTCACCTGTCGTTCTTCGAGATGCTCGGTGACTTCTCCTTTGGCGGCGTCTCCAAGCAGCAGGCTTGCGCTTGGGCCTTCGAGCTCATCACCAAGGAGTTCAAGCTGCCGCTCGATCGCCTGTACTTTACCGTCTTTACCGAGGACGACGAGACCCACGACGTGTGGCGTTCTCTGGGCGTTGCCGAGGACCACATCTCCCGCCTGGGCGAGGACGACAACTTCTGGGCCGCCGGCCCCACCGGCCCCTGCGGTCCGTGCTCCGAGATCTACTTTGACATGGGCGAGGAGGTCGGTTGCGGCAGCCCCGACTGCAAGCCCGGCTGCGACTGCGACCGCTTCCTTGAGTTCTGGAACCTCGTGTTTACCCAGTACGACCGCCAGGAGGACGGCTCCATGCCGGAGCTGCCGCACCGCAACCTCGATACGGGCATGGGCCTGGAGCGCATGGCCGCTATCATGCAGCACAAGACCGCCAATTACGACGGCGATCTGATGCAGCATCTCATCAAGCTGGGCGAGGAGATCAGCGGCAAGACCTATGACGCCGACGATTACTCCGGTGCCAGCCGCTCGCTGCGCATCATCGCCGACCATTCCCGTGCCGTCGACTTTATGATCTCGGACGGCATCCTTCCCGGTAACGAGGGTCGCGAGTACGTCCTTCGTCGCCTGCTCCGCCGTGCCGTGTTCCACGGCCGCCTGCTGGGCATCGAGGGCGCCTTCCTGACCAAGTTCATCGACGAGGTCAACGCTCAGATGGGCGAGGCCTATCCCGAGCTGCTCAAGAACGTCGCGCTCGTTAAGGGTATCGTCGCTTCCGAGGAGGAGCGCTTCTCCACGACGCTCGACAACGGTCGCGTCTACCTGGACGAGGCCCTGGCAGCGCTTGCCGATGGCGCCGTGCTCCCGGGTGATGTCGCCTTTAAGCTGCACGATACCTTTGGTTTCCCCATCGACCTGACCGTCGAGATTGCCGGCACCGCCGGCCACGACGTCGACATGGACGGCTTTACCGCTTGCATGGAGGACCAGAAGGCCCGTGCTCGCGCCAATGCCAAGGGCGACGCCTGGGGCAGCTTCAACGACGTGTGGGTCGAGCTTTCGGACAAGGTCGCTGCGACCGAGTTCGATGGCTATGACAACGATGTGATCGAAGGCGCCAAGGTTGTCGCCATCGTGCGCAACGGCGAGTCCGTCGAGTCCGCTGCAGCGGGCGAGGATGTCGAGGTTGTGCTCGACCGCACCCCGTTCTATGCCGAGATGGGCGGCCAGCAGGGCGATGCCGGCGAGCTTTCCGCCGAGGGCGTTTCGCTGACCGTTTCCGATACCAAGAACCACAACGGCCTGTATGCCCACGTTGCGCACGTCGCCGAGGGCACGCTGACCGTCGGTGCTACCGTGACCGCCGCGCTCGACGCCGAGCGCCGTGGCTTCCTGCGCCGCAACCACACCGCCACCCACCTGCTTGACGCCGCCCTTAAGCAGGTCCTGGGCGAGCATGTCTCCCAGGCTGGCTCGCTGGTGACGCCCGAGCACCTGCGCTTTGACTTCACGCACTTTGAGGCCCTGTCCTCCGAGCAGCTCAAGGCTGTTGAGGACCTGGTCAACCAGCAGATCTTTGCATCTAAGCCGGTCGTGACCCGCGTCATGGGAATCGACGAGGCCAAGGTCGCCGGCGCCGTCGCCCTGTTTGGCGAGAAGTATGGCGACGTCGTCCGCGTCGTTTCCGTGGGTGCCGAGGATCAGCCGTTCTCCCGCGAGCTCTGTGGTGGTACGCATGCTGCCAACACTGCCGAGATCGGCCTGTTCAAGATTATCTCTGAGTCCTCCACGGGCTCGAACGTCCGCCGTATCGAGGCCGTTACCTCTAAGGGCGCCCTCGACTACATGGCCGACCGCCTGGCACTCGTTGACGCCGCTGCCGCTGCGCTCAAGTGCCGCGTTGACGAGGTTCCCGCTCGTGTGGAGAACCTGCAGGCCGAGCTGCGCGAGACGTCTAACAAGCTCAAGAAGGCGCTGACCGGTGGCTCCTCCGACGCTATCTCCAGCGCCATCGAGGGTGCCGTCGAGCTCGACGGCTATAAGCTCGTCGTCGCTGAGCTCCAGGGCCTTGAGGCTGCTGACCTGCGCAACGTCTGGGATACCGTGCACCAGAAGGTCGCCGGCCCTGTCGCCTGCGTCGTTGCCAGCGTGACCGAGAAGGGCACGCCTGCGTTGCTCGCTGCTGGCTCCGATGACGCCGTGAAGGCCGGTTTCCACGCCGGTAACGTGATTAAGCAGATTGCGGGCCTGGTCGACGGTCGCGGTGGCGGCCGTCCCAACATGGCCCAGGCCGGTGGCAAGAACGCCGCCGGTATCGCCGATGCCCTCGCGGCCGCCAAGACCGCGCTCGGCGCCTAAGTAGTCGCTGTGGTCGCGCTCGCGCTGGACATAGGGGAGACCAGGATCGGCATCGCCGTCTCGAGCCGTGATGGCAAGATGGCGATGCCCGTCAAGGTGCTCCCGGCCGCCGAGGTCACTTGTATGGCTAAGACGTTCCGTTACCTGGTCGAGGACTATGAGCCCGACATCCTGGTAAGCGGGCGTCCCCTGACCATGGCCGGCGAGCCTGGCCCCCAGGCCGAGCGCGTTGCCGCCGTAGCGCAAAAGATCGCCGACGAGCTCGATCTTCCGCTGGAGTTTGAGGACGAGCGCCTGTCCTCGCAAGAGGCCAAGCGTATCCTGCGCGAGCAGGGGCTTAACGAAAAGCAGATGAGGGGCAAGATTGACATGATCGCCGCCAGCCTGTTCTTGCAGACATGGCTCGATCGTAAAAATGAGGAGGTTCAGCATGCCTAGCGCTTCCGATCCGCGCCAGCAGAGTCGTCAGGGTCAGTCCGTGCCACGCCCTGCTCAGCCTGGCCAGCGCCCGGCGCAGCCGACGCAGCGTTCGGCTCAACCTACTCGGCGTACTGCTCAACAGCCCGCCGCTCGCCCCGCGCAGCCCGCGGGCGGTTCCCG
>CABURG010000161.1 GCA_902493835.1 uncultured Collinsella sp.
CCTCGTCGAGCCCGAGCGTATCGTCATGTTCCGCGTCCCCTGGGTCGACGACCAGGGCAAGGTTCAGGTCAATCGCGGTTACCGTGTCGAGTTCAACTCTGCCATTGGACCCTACAAGGGCGGCCTGCGCTTTAACCCGACGGTCACCCTGGGCATGCTCAAGTTCCTGGGCCTGGAGCAGATCCTCAAGAACAGCCTGACCACCCTTCCCATGGGCGGCGGCAAGGGCGGTTCCGACTTTGACCCCAAGGGCAAGTCCAACAACGAGATCATGCACTTTTGCCAGTCCTTCATGACCGAGCTCTATCGCCACATCGGCCCCAACACCGACGTTCCCGCCGGCGACCTGGGCGTTGGCGGCCGCGAGGTTGCCTACCTGTTCGGTCAGTACAAGCGCCTGACCAACGAGTGGACCGGCGTCCTCACTGGCAAGGGCCTCTCCTTTGGCGGTTCGCTCGCCCGTACCGAGGCCACCGGTTACGGTCTGGTCTACTTTGTGGACGAGTACCTCAAGAGCCGCGGCGACTCCTTCGAGGGCAAGAACGTCGTCGTTCATGGCTCCGGCAACGTCGCCATCTACGCCGTCCAGAAGGTCTCCCAGCTCGGCGGCAAGGTGCTCGCCTGCTCCGATACCCACGGCTGGGTCGAGGATCCCGACGGCATCGACTACACCGTGCTCGAGCACATCTACAACAAGAAGCGCTCCGGCCACGACAAGGGCATTACGCTCGCTATGTACGTTGACGAGAAGCCCAACGCCGTGTGGCACGAGGGCGATGGCCGTGGCGTTTGGCAGCTGCCCTGCGACATCGCGCTGCCCTGCGCTCGCGAGAACACGCTGCTGCTCGAGGACGCTCAGGCGCTCGTCGCCAACAGCTGCAAGGTGGTCGGCGAGGGCGCGAACATGCCTACGACCATCGAGGCTACGACCTACTTCCAGGAGAACGGCGTTGCCTTTATGCCCGGTAAGGCTGCCAACGCCGGCGGCGTGCTCGTGTCCGGCCTGGAGATGAGCCAGAACGCCGAGCACCTGTCCTGGACCTTCGAGGAGGTCGACGGCAAGCTCGAGCAGCTCATGCGCGGCATGTTCCACAACGTGGACGACACCGCCAAGGAGTACGGCGAGGAGGGCAACTTCGTCATGGGTGCCAATATCGCCGGCTTCCTGAAGGTCGCCGACGCCATGCTCGCCCAGGGCGTCTGCTAAATCTTCGCTCGATATAGCATGTGATAAGGCTCTCAGCCATTCCGGCTGGGAGCCTTTTTCTATGGCGGTGAGGGTCGTGCGCTCTCGTTTGGTACACTTAGAGGTACTGGACAAGTGAAGAGATGGGGGAGAACGTGCTCAAGTTCGGTACCTACGTCCGTGTTGGAAACGCGGCCGAAGCCTATGAGCTCTTACAGAAGAACCGCAACAACAAGATTGTGGGCGGTGGCATTTGGATGCGCCTGGGTTCGCGTCGCGTGGCGACGGCGATTGACCTTTCGGCCTGCGGACTCGATCAGATCGAGGAGACCGAGACCGAGTTTCGCATCGGTGCCATGTGTACCCTGCGCCAGCTCGAACGCCATGTCGGGCTCAACGCGCTTGTCAACCATGTCTTTGAGTTCGCCGTCCACGATATCGTGGGCGTGCAGCTGCG
The DNA here is from genome assembly GCA_902493835.1 of uncultured Collinsella sp. Taxonomy (GTDB): domain Bacteria; phylum Actinomycetota; class Coriobacteriia; order Coriobacteriales; family Coriobacteriaceae; genus Collinsella. The sequence goes on from CABURG010000161.1 coordinate 1,644, forward strand.
CAACACCGCCACGGTGGGCGGCAGCATTTACGGCCGCTTTGGCTTTTCGGATGTGCTCTCGGCTTTCCTGGCGCTCGATTCCTATGTTGAGCTGACGGGCGCCGGCCGCGTGCCGCTCGCAGAGTTCGTGGACATGGGTTACGTGCGCGACGTGATCGAGCACATCGTGGTCGTCAAACACGACTACCGCGCGAGCTACGAGGCCGTGCGCAAGGCCGCGACCGACTTCCCCTCCTTAAACGTCACCGCCGCCTGGTGGGACAACAGCTGGCATGTCACCGTGGGCGCCCGCCCGCTGCGCGCGACCCTACTGCAGGGCGAGGCATGCGGCCTTACCGCCGAGCAGCCTTCCGAGGACGAGCTTCGCGCCCTGGCCGCGTCCGTACGCGCGCTGAGCTACGGCACCAACATGTGGGGCTCGGCCGACTACCGCCGCCGCATCTCGGCCCCGCTCGCCGTCCAGGCCGTGCGTCGCGCCGCCGGCATCGAGCTTTCGGCCGCGCTTGCCCGCGAGCTCGAGACCGTGCAGGTCCCCAAGTTTGCCACGGACGAGTATTCCTGCCGCCGCGTGCCCGGCGTCGATTCTAGCGAGGTGCGCTAATGGCTGCCAAACTCATCGATCTTTCCTTTACGCTCAACGGCCGTAAGGTCAAGGTTCAGATTGCCCCCGACACCATGCTCTTTGCACTGTTGCGCGAGCAGGGTTGCGCGTCGGTGCGCTGCGCCTGTGAGACCACCAACTGTGGCCTGTGCACGGTGTGGCTCGACGGCGACCCGGTGCTGAGCTGCTCGGTTCCCGCCGCCCGTGTTGAGGGCCGCTCCGTCACCACGCTCGAGGGCCTCAAGGCCGAGTCTGAGGCGCTGGCCCGCGCAATGGCTGCCGAAGGTGCCGAGCAGTGCGGTTTTTGCGCGCCCGGCCTCATCATGAACGTGCTGGCGCTTGCCCGCGCCGCAAAGGAGGACCCGAGCCTCGTTGCCACGCGCGAGGAGCTGTCGCGTCAGCTGGCCGGCAACCTCTGCCGCTGCAGTGGCTACGAGAGCCAGCTGCGCGCTATCGTCCGCTTCCTTAACGAGTCCGGCGTGCAGGTGGGCTTCGAGATGCCCGAGCTGCCCGTCAACGATACGAGCTCCGATGGCGTCGCGTACAAGCAGATCACCCACAAGCAGCCCAAGAAGGACTCGAAGGCCCTGCTCGAGGGTCGTCCCGTCTACACCGGCGATATGGTGCCCGCCGGCGCGCTCATCGTCAAACTCAAGCGCAGCCCCTATGCCCGCGCCAAGATCCGCTCCATCGATACGTCGCGCGCCCTGAAGGTGCCCGGCGTCGTGGGCGTCTACACCTACGAGGACGTGCCCAAGCGCCGCTTTACCATCGCCGGCCAGAGCTATCCGCAGCCGAGTCCCTACGACCGCCTGATTCTCGAGAATCTCGTCCGTTACCAAAACGAAGAGGTGGCGATCGTCGCCGCCGAGACCGAGGAGGCCGCCGACAAGGCACTCAAGCTCATCAAGGTCGACTACGAGGTGCTCGAGCCGCTGCTCGACTTTACCCAGGCACTCGATAATGACATCGTGGTTCACCCCGAGGGCGACGTGACCTTTATGTTCCCGCAGGGCGGCGACGTTGCTCGCAACCTGGTGTGCAGCGGTACCAGCGATTTTGGCGATCTGGACGAGGCCTTCGCCCAGAGCGACATCGTCTTCACCCGCACCTACACCAGCCAGGCCACGCAGACCGCGCCCATGGAGACCTTCCGTGCCTTCGCGACGACCGACGCCTTCGGTCGCATTTCGGTGACCACCTCCACGCAGGTGCCCTTCCACGTGCGCCGCATGGTCGCGCAGTCGCTCGATATTCCGCAGTCGCAGGTGCAGGTCATTAAGCCGCGCATCGGCGGCGGCTTTGGCTCCAAGCAGACGGGTTGCTGCGAGATCTTCGTTGCGTTTGTGACGCAGCAGACCGGCCGTCCGAGCTACTGCTGCTACACCCGTGAGGAGACCATCACCGCGGGCAACTCGCGCCACCAGATGCAGATGACCGTTAAGCTGGGCGCCATGAACGACGGCACCATCACGGCCATCGATCTGCATACGCTCTCCAATGCCGGCGCGTACGGCGAGCACGCTACCACGACGATCGGCCTTTCGGGTCATAAGAGCCTGCCCATCTACAACCACGTAAAGGCGAGCCGCTTTAGGTGGGACGCCGTCTACACCAACAC
>CABURG010000162.1 GCA_902493835.1 uncultured Collinsella sp.
ATGGCAAGCGCAAAGCCCACGGCGGCCACAACCATAAGCACGTAGAACACCGAGCGAAAGCCGAATAGGAATACATCCGGACGGCCTGCAACAAAACTGGTCACGGCCTCGCCCATCGCCACGCTCATCTGCCCATAGAGGATATGCGAACCTGCCGTAATACCCAGCGCCATGCCCGCATAGCGCGCCAAGCTGCCCAAGCTACCTGCAAAGCCAAGTGCCTCGCGCGGGGCCGAGCCCATATACAACGAGTTGTTGGGGCTCTGGAAAATCGACGTACCGCACGACATAAACGCGACGCAGCACACGATCACGGGGATAGAAGAGTGCTCGTCAAGCGTGCTTACCGCAAAAAGACCGCACACGTACACGCCCAGGCCGACCGCCGTGGGGCTCTCGCAGCCAACACGGTCCGAAACCGTACCCGATAGCGGACCGATAAAGGCATTCACCATCGGCAGCGCCAAAAAGAGCAATCCGGAAATGTCGGAACCAAACCCATGCGCGTCCTGAAAATAGAACGGCAGGATAAACTCGGATGCACCAATACCAACGAACACGATGAGCATGCAGGCAAGGTTGATAGTGAAGGCCGAATTTGCAAAGCAGCGACGAGCGGCCTCGATCAGGGACATGGGGCGCTCGCCGGCTTCCGGATTAACATGCGGCAGCGTGTAGAGCCCCACGATAAACGAGATTACGCCAATAGGCAGGTTGATGAGGAAGATACTCTCCCAGGGAAAGCTTGCCACCAGCATGCCGCCGAGCACGGGGCCGCACATCATGCCGAGGGCCACAAAGGTCGCGAGAATACCCATGGCACGGCCTCGTTCGCGCGCCGGAAACGACTCGGTGATGATACCCATGTTGTTAGCCATGGCTGCCGCGCAACCGATGCCCTGAACAATGCGTGCCAGGATAAGAACCTCGAGCGAACCCGAAAGGCCGCAAAGCAGCGAGCCGGCCGTAAAAACGATTACGCCCAGCTGGAATACGCCCACCTTGCCGCGCACGTCGCCCAAGCGGCCAAACGGCAACATAGCCACGCATGTCGCAAGCAGGTACACCGAGCTCACCAGTTGAATGCGGTCGAGGCCCACGCCCAGCTCCTTTTGCATCACGGGCAGCGCCACGGTCACGACGGTCGAATCCAGACACACCATAAACGTCATGATGAGCACGGTAAACAGAATCGCCCATTTGTTCTTGCCATGGGTGTCGCCCTCTAGAGCAACGTGCTCGCGGCGCAGCTGCTCTGCAGTTTTCTCCATATCCATCCTTTCGAGTGGCGCAACGCAAAAACGGGGCCCCAATCGCCCACAAACAGTCGCGATTGGGGTCCCGCCTACGGAATCGGAACGAAAGGTCGCCGAAGCTTTCTGCCAGCATCGGCGCCTTATGCGAACGCTAGCCTAGCACTGCTCGAGTGCCTGCTCAAGGTCGGCAATCAGATCGGCCGTATCCTCGAGGCCGCACGACAGGCGCACCATGTCGGCGGAGATGCCACAGGCGATGAGCTCCTCATCATTCATCTGGCGATGCGTGGCATTAGCGGGATGCAGGCAGCAAGTGCGGGCGTCGGCCACGTGCGTGGCGATCTGGGCGAGCTTGAGGCTCTTCATAAAGGTCTCGGCCGCCGCGCGACCACCGTTAAAGCCAAAGCTCACAACGCCGCAGGTACCGTTGGGCATGTACTTCTGAGCGATGTCATAGTACTTATCGCCCTCCAGGCCCGGATAGCTCACGAAGCGTACCTTGGGATGGCTCTGCAGGAACTTGGCAACGGCCAGGCCGTTCTCACAATGACGCGGCATGCGTACATGCAGGCTCTCGAGCGAGCTGTTCAGGAAGAAGGCCGCCTGCGGGTTCTGCATGGGGCCGAGGTCGCGCATGAGCTGCGCGGTGGCCTTGGTAATGAAGGCACCCTCGCGACCGAACTTCTCGGCATACGTCACGCCGTGGTAGCTCTCGTCGGGCGTGGTGAGACCCGGGAACTTATCCGCATGGGCCATCCAGTCAAACTGGCCGTGGTCAACGATCACTCCGCCCAGGTAGGCGGCATGTCCATCCATGTACTTGGTGGTGGAGTGCGTAACGATGTCGGCGCCCCACTCAAAGGGACGGCACATCACGGGTGTCGGGAAGGTGTTGTCGACCATCAGCGGCACGCCGTGGTCGTGCGCGGCCTTGGCAAAGCGCTCAATATCGAGCACGGCAAGGGCGGGGTTTGCGATCGTCTCGCCAAAGACGAGCTTGGTATTGGGCTCAAAGGCCGCCTCGAGCTCCTCATCTGTGCAGTCGGGGGCGACGAACGTGCAGGTCACGCCCATGCGGCCCATGGTGTGGGCGAGCAGGTTATACGTACCGCCGTAAATGGCAGAGCTCGCGACCACATGATCGCCGGCAACGGCCACATTAAAGATCGCGAGGAAGTTCGCAGCCATGCCCGAGCTCGTGAGCATCGCGGCGGCGCCTCCCTCCATCTCGCAGATCTTGGCGGCAACCAAATCGCACGTGGGGTTCTGCAGACGGCTGTAGAAGTAGCCCGACTCCTCCAGGTCAAACAGCTTGCCCATGTGCTCGGACGTGTCGTATTTCCACGTGGTGGACTGGTAGATGGGCACCTGGCGCGGCTCGGCATCTCCCGGGTGATAGCCGCCCTGAACACATGTAGTACCGATGGTCTGCTCGCTCATATCCAACTCCCTTACTTGGGTTTTGTTTTTATTCGGTTCACGATACCGCTACCCCGCACCCCTCTCAACCCATCCCCAAGGTAGGTTATAGGACAAATTGATCAGGGGTATTTATCTCAAGCCTTGGGCATTTGCTCGATAGATAAAAATGAGGCATACATGAAGCTCTCGATGATTACATGCACCGTCACGGGTACCATAGGCGGGTACACCGTAACCAAGGAGACAACGATGAAGCAAATCGATATCGCCCAGCTCGACACCGCGGCCTGCCAGGCTCAGGCCGCCGAATACCACGCCCGTGGCTTCAACTGCGCCCAGGCCGTCGCCTGCACGTTCGCGCCCGCCGTCGGGCTCGACCCCCAGGTCGCCTTTACCCTCACCGAGGGCTTTGGCGCCGGCATGGGCGGCATGACCGAAACCTGCGGCGCCATCTCGGGCGCCGTGGCCATCATGGGCTTTGTAATGAGCGACGGCATGGAAAACCCCAAGACCAAGGGCCAGACCTACAAGCTGTCGCGCGAGATTGCCAAGCGTTTTGGCGAGAAGAACACGACGACCGTCTGCGGCACGCTCAAGGGCATCGGAACGGACAAGGGTCCGCTCCGCAGCTGCCCCGGCTGCATCGACGATGCCGTCGAGATCGCCTGCGATGTGCTAAAGCAGCTCGCCGAGTAAACGGCAGCAACATAAAACGACGGCCGGCGCGTTTGGGATCCATCCAAAAGAACGCCGGCCGTCGCCGTTAGAACTCGGCAAATTTGGGAGCGCCGACCTCGATCTCTTCGCGCCCCGCCATAAGCTCGCGCATCTTGGCGCAAAATTGCTCCTGCTCCCCCGCTTTGAATACCAGGTGAAGTGTCACGGCATCCGCGTAATCGGTATCCGAAACCTTGGCACCCGAATCCTGCGCCAAACGAAGCACCTGCTCATACTGCGGATAGGCCACATGCACGTCAACAGGCACGACACTCGTCATCTCGACAATCTGCCCGGCCTCCCGAGCAGCTGCCACCGCCGTCTGCGTCGCCGCAGTATAGGCGCGCACCAAGCCACCAGGTCCCAACAGCGTGCCACCAAAATAGCGCGTCACCACGCAGCAAACATTTTTGAGCTCTGCGCCGCGCAACACCTCGA
>CABURG010000163.1 GCA_902493835.1 uncultured Collinsella sp.
ATGCCCGTCCGCACCGACATCCACGGCCGCTCTCGCCTGTACGATGCCTACCCCATCGACCTCACGCCGCAGGTCCCTCAACTGCTCGATGCCGGCGTGCGTCGTCTCATGGTAGACGGAACGCTGCTCGAGACGGATGAGGTGGGCCGTGCCGTCGCCCGCGTTCGTCGTGCCGTCGAAGCAGCGCAGGCGGGCCGCAAGCCGGCCGCCCGCCTACGCGGTGCCACCTCGGGCTGCATGTTTGTGGGAATCAGTTAACCGAAAGGCTTACACGTGAACGAAGAACCTCAAGTCCTCTACTGCGATGCCTGGCTCATGGCCATCGACAAACCCGCCGGCATGATCGTACACGGTGACGGCACCGGCGAGCGCACGCTCACCGACTACGCCAGCGATCTGCTGCTGGCGATGGGCGACGGCTTTGCCGCGACCGACATGCAGCCGCTCAACCGCCTGGACCGCGACACCACCGGCGTGGTGCTGTTCTCGCTCGACAAGCAAACGCAGCCCGCCTTTGATCAGATGGTCATCGACCACGCTTTCGAAAAGCACTACCTGGCGCTCGCCGAGGGCAAGATCGACTGGAACGAAAAGCTCATCGACAAGCCCATCGCCCGCGACCGTCACGACAGCCGCAAGATGCGCGTCGGCGCCAGCGGCAAGCCGTCTCAAACGCGCGTGAAGGTGCTCAAGCGCCTTAAGAGCCGCCGAGGCCTGCCCACGCGCTCGTATATCGATGTCGAGCTGCTCACCGGCCGCAAACACCAGATCCGCGTGCATCTGGCGAGCGAGCGTCATCCCCTGGTGGGCGACGAGCTCTACGGCACGCCGCGTCCCTGCGGCCTGATGCTCCATGCCCACAGCGTGTCCTTTACGCATCCCGTAACCGGCGAGCACATCCACATCGAAGCCGCCTGCCCCTGGGAGCCCTAAACCACCACAATGGGGACAGGCACCTTTGTGGTGGTTTTGGCCTTGTCCCATCGCTAGACCGTGATGACGTTGTCCATTATCTGGTACTTGGCGGGCACCTCGCCCGCGGTGATAATCGTTGCATCGCGGAAGTCCGCGAACTTGACGGGCGCCACCATACCAAATTTGCTGGCGTCCGAGATTACGAAGCGTTTGGCGGTATGGCGCATCGAGATACGCTTGACCTGCGCTTCCTCGATATCCGGTGTGGTGAGACCTTGCTCGGCGGCGATGCCATTGGAACCCCAAAAGCCGCAGTTGAAGTTATAGCGGTCTAGGGTTGCCAAGGCATCGGGACCGACGAGCGCCTCGGTCTCGGGCTTGAGCTCGCCGCCCAGCACCACGGTACGCATACCGCGCAGGGCGAGATGCTGAGCATGGAGCACGGAATCGGTCACATAGGTGACGCCGTCGAGATGCGGGAGATGTTCGATGAGCTTGAGGGTCGTGGAGCCCGAATCGATATACACAAAGCTCTCAGGCTCCACCAGGGCCGCGGCACGGGCGCAGATGCGCTCCTTGTCGTCGTTATGGAGATCGCTGCGCTCGCCGATCGTCAGGTCGCGCGTCACGTGCGCGCGCTCCAGACTCGTCGCGCCTCCGTGCACCTTGGCGATACGGTGCGCGCGGTCGAGCGTTTGCAAGTCACGGCGAATGGTGGACGATGTCACGCCCAGGGCTTCGGCAAGCTCCGGTACGGTAACCGAGCCGGCCTGCTGCACCATCGACACGATCGCGTTGAGCCTATCTTCCGCAAGCATCGCTTACTCCTCCTCGGGGTACACGACTCCCCAATCGGCGCGGAGCTTGGTCATCAGCTCCATAACATCAGAAGCATAGCCCAGAAGCTCGCGCTTCGAATCATCGCCGGCAACGGCCTTCTCCAGGTCGGCCATCTCGTAGCACAGAGCGTATGCCTCGGTGCCAGCGTGGACCTCCTCACGGTGACCGTCTGCAGTCCACACAATGGTCGCATGGTCGGCACGCGGATACTCGTTGACCTCGATATAGCACTTATCGAAGCTGATAACCGAGCGCTTGGGCTGCTTGGAGTGGAGCGTAAGGCTCACGACGCCCAGCTGCTGCTCGGCGTTACGGCAGACAATGCCGCCCGCAACGTCGACACCGGTCTCACAGGTATTGCCCAGAGACACGACCTCGGCGGGTTGGCTGGCCATAAATAGGCGCATGACGGAGAGCGCATACACGCCAATGTCGAGCATGGCGCCGCCGGCAAGACTACGGTTGTAGAAGCGGTTGGTCAGGTCACCGTACTCCTTATAGCTGCCAAAGTTGAGCTGGGCGAGGTTCATGCGGCCAAAGTCGCCTGCATCCATGCGACGGCGCAGCTCCTGATACAACGGCATGTGGAGCACCGTGGTGGCATCCATAAGGACCACGTTGTGCTCGTCGGCGATGGCACGGGCCTCGTCGAGCTCGGCAGAGTTGAGGGTAATGGCCTTCTCGCAGAGCACGTGCTTGCCGGCAGCCAGCGCGGCACGCAGATAGGTGATATGCGTGTTGTGCGGCGTGGTGATATAGACGGCGTCGATGTCCGGATCGGCGTAGAGGTCCTCAACCGTCTCGTACACCTTTTCGACGCCATACTGCTCGGCAAAAGCCTGGGCCTTGGACAGCGTACGGTTGGCGACACCCGCGAGCTTGCGACCGGCCAGAGCGAGGGACTGGGCCATTTGGTTGGCGATAACGCCGCACCCGATCACGGCCCAGCGGAGCTCGGGGGTCGTAAAGATATCATCGGGGAACGGCTGATCCTGGACCGAGGCAAACGCCGCCTTTGCGGCTGCCGCGGAGTCGAGTGGAACCTGCTTGGAATCTGCCATGAATGCCTCCTGCGTCGTGAAAAGTCTTTCAATTCTGACAGCTATATATTCGCACAAATACGCGTGTATGTGCGTACTTCTGCGTATATAACCGCCAAACGGTCAAAATACAACCGCAGACGGCGCATATACACGCATGGTCACGCAATCCTGCGCACGCAAATACGCACAAATGCGCACTAATCATTGCTCAGAGACGGGGAATTCTACTTAGAACTTCAAAGACAGGATGATCCGCTTCACCACGTCACTCATGGCGCGCTGCAACTCTAAGGACCGTCCCAAACTGCCGACAGAAAAGGAACGTCCCCAGGCGCCGGCATTTCAAGAGCACTCATTTAAGTCTGTCCCCAATGAGTGGGAGTAATCAGAGACCCTTTGCGAGGGAGGTCGGAAACGGCCTCCCTCGTTTTTATTCATGGACTTTAGTCCGTGCCGCACGGCACGCGCGGCATAGAAAGCCACCCGCTCAGCGGGTGGAGGCCAATTTCCGCTACGCGACAAAAACCTTCCCCCTAGCATGAGGATTGTTCAGGTCATCATGCTAGGGGGAATGTGATTGCTGTGGCCCAGAAAGCCGACAGCCTCGCGCACACGAAATGGCTATGCAAGTACCGCATCGCACCGAGGTCAAGCTCGTCGCCGCCATCGCCGAGAAGCACCCCAAGGTGCGCTTTGCCGTGAGCTACACCTCGGCCTACGCCGACCTTTACGACCGCATGGAGCAGGCCCTGCGCGAGCGCGTGACCAACGCGGTGGAGATCGTCCGCTCCGACATCAGCCCCGCGCTTCTTGTCCACACCGGTCCAAACCTCGTGGGTGTAGCGGTCCAGGGACTCTAGCGGAGGCGGGGCGTTCTGCCCAAAAACAAATGCAAAAGACGAGCGCTTCTTGCCGCCCAATTGGCAAGAAGCGCTCGTCTTTTCTTAACGCGTTGTATGGCGGAGAGAGCGCAAGTTACGCGAGCGCCCTTCTTGCCAGCTCGGCCGCGCCGAGGATTCCTTGG
>CABURG010000164.1 GCA_902493835.1 uncultured Collinsella sp.
CACCATCTGCGGCCTTTCGTTCCCGTGGCTCTACATTGTCTTTTGCTGGCTGATGATCGCCGGTCTTTCTAATGCCGTGAACCTGACCGATGGCCTTGATGGTCTTGCTGGCGGCACCTCTATGATTGCCATGCTCGCCATGGCTGCCATGGCGTTTTTGCACGGAGACGTGAACCTGTCCATCTTCTGCACCGCGTGTGCCGGTGCCTGCTTGGGCTTTCTGTGGTTCAACTGCTATCCGGCGAGCATCTTTATGGGCGATACCGGCTCGCTTGCCCTGGGCGCCGCGTTTGCCTGCACGTCCATCATGACCAACACCGAGGTCGTCTCCCTCATCATCGGCGGCCTGTTTATCGTTGAGACCCTGTCGGTCATGATTCAGGTTGTCTACTTCCACTTTACGCACAAGCGCGTCTTCCTTATGGCGCCCATCCATCATCATTTCGAAAAGAAGGGCTGGGCCGAGACCAAGGTCGTCATCCGTTTTTGGATTATCGCTGCGGCCTTTGGTGCCGTTGGCCTTGCCCTGTTCTTCCAGTTGGGATAGTGGTCTTTCATGCCTCTTGCTGATGTCTTTAGCCTGCTCGTTTTGGGTCAGGGCAAATCCGGTCTCGATGTCGCCCGCTGGGCGCTGGCACATCCCGAGCGCGTAAGCGCCGTTACCGTGTATGGCGGCGGCACCTCTGAGCCCAATGACGCCACGCGTGCGCTCGAGGCTGCTGGTGCGTCGTTTGTCTATGGGACCGAACAGGTCGAGGGCGCCTATGACGTATGCGTGACGTGCCCGGGCATCTCGGAGTTCTCGGGTTTCTTTAAGGCCGGGCGCGAGCATGCCGCCCAGATTATGGGTGAGCCCGAGTTTGCCTATCGCCTGTCGCCCGATAACTGGATTGCCATCACGGGCACCAACGGCAAGACGACCACCACGTCGCTGACTGATTATCTGCTTAAGGCTGCCGGCGAGGCCAGTGTTGCTGTCGGCAACATCGGCGAGCCGCCGGTCAACGAGATTGACGGCCGAGCCCACAACGAGTGGTTTGTGGCTGAGCTCTCGAGCTATCAGATTGCTACGACAACCGAGCTCCACCCCCGCGTGGCGGTGCTGCTCAACATCACTCCCGACCACTTGGGCTGGCATAAGAGCCATAAGAACTATGCGCTTGCCAAGATCAAACTGTTTGACAATATGGTCGATGACGATCTGGTGGTTGTCGACGTCGAAGACGCCGGCATTCACGAGTTCGATGAGTACATCTACACACCGGGTCGTCGCATCTGCAAGGTTGCCTTTGACGAGCCTGAGGGCGAGGATGCCGCCTTTGTGCGCGATGGCAAGATGATCGTGCGTCTGAAGGGTGTCGAGACCCCGCTCATCGCTACATCCGAGCTCAAGATCTCGGGCCATCACAATGTTATCAATGCCCTGTGCGCTGCCACGGCTGCCCTGGCAGTCGGTGCCGATGTCGATGGCGTCTGCCGCGGTCTGGCCTCGTTCCAGCCGCTCGAGCACCGCGTGGAGCCGTGTGGCGAGATTGACGGCGTGCGCTACGTCAACGATTCCAAGGCGACCAACACCGATGCGGTCGAGAAGGCACTGACGGCATTTCCCGATGACGACGTGATCTTGCTGCTCGGCGGCCACGATAAGGGCACGCCGCTCACGGACTTCGCGCGCGTTGTTATGGATAACGTACGCTCGGTCGTCTGCTTTGGCGATGCGCGCGAGCGTTTCACCGCCGCTATGGACGAGGCCGATGTCGATGGCGATGTGGATATCGCCCAGGCGGATGACCTGCGCGATGCCGTGGACGTCGCCCGTTCGCTGTCGAGCCGTGGCGATGTGATCTTACTATCTCCTGCCTGCTCTTCGTTCGATGAGTTCTCGGGCTATGAGGAGCGCGGCCGCGTGTTTAAGGACTATGTGGCCCAGCTTGCCGCTGCGGCGAAATCGCAAATGGAATAGGGGTTGCCGGTGAGAGAGGAGAGCCCCCGACAAGGTATGAGGAGGCCCGACTCGGACCGTGCTTCCTCGCGGCGCAGCACACCGCGTTCCGGTCGCGGCGGGCAGACGTTTAGCGAACGCTATATTGCCGGCGTTCCCGCCCGTATCATGCGCCCCCGTTTGATATTCATGGCCTGCCTGTTTACCTTGGTGTGCTTTGGCCTGCTGATGGTGTACTCGGCGTCTTCGGTCGAGGCGCTGCACGAGAATGGCTCGGCGACGTTTTTTCTGTTTCGACAAGCCGCGTTTGCCGGAGTTGGCGTGCTGGCTATGGTTGCCATCGTGCGCATCTTGCCGGACAGTTGGTTTGGGGAAGACGTGCTCAGGATCTTCCTCATCGGCATGATGGGGCTACTGCTTCTGGTGTTCTTGGTGGGCAGCGGCAGCCGTGGCGCCACGCGCTGGCTCAACATCGCCGGTATTCAGTTCCAGCCTTCCGAGTTTTTAAAGCCATTTGCCATTGCGTATTCGGCCATCATGCTTGATCGTTTCTTTTCGCCCGGTGGCAACATCAACGAATTCCTTCGCAAGATGGGCATCTACTTGGGCATTTCGCTCTTTCTGATCTTTATCCAGCCCGATTTCGGTACTGTCCTGATCATCCTGTTGACCCTCATGTGCATGGCGTTGTTTGCGGGTCTCGACCCCAGATTTATCATCGGCGTGCTAATCTTCGGCATTCTCGTGATCGTGATTGCGCTTGTTGCAGAGCCGTACCGTATGGTGCGTATTCAGGTTGCCTTGAACCCTTGGGCCGACGAGTATGGTGACGGCTATCAGGCCACGCTTGCCATCATGGCCTTTGCCTCGGGCGGTCTGTTCGGCCGTGGCATCGGCAACTCAACCATGAAGTACTCGTATCTGCCCGAGGCGCACAATGACTACATCCTGGCCATCATTGGCGAGGAAGTCGGTTTTGTCGGAACCGTGCTGTTCTTCTTGGTGTTTGCGATGCTGATCTATTCGGCGTTTCGCATTGCCGAGCAGGCGACCGATCGTCGGGGCGCGCTTATGGCGTCTGGCTCCGCGGTCATTCTCGCGGTGCAGTTTTTGATTAACGCGTTGGGCATCCTCAACGTGTTTCCCATGACGGGCAAACCGTTGCCGTTTATTAGCTACGGCGGTTCGTCGATTATTGTGTCGCTTATGCTCGCCGGTCTGATCCTGCGCGTTTCGTACGAGAGCGCCCGTCGCGATGAGTACGACCGTCGCCGCGAGAGCTTTGCCGTTATGGATGAGAGTACCGCCGGCGTAGCCCATGTGCGCGGTGAACGACCTTCGCGTAGCGGCTTTACCGTTCTGGATGGTTCTGCATCCGAGCCGGCAGCTCGTCCACGCCCGCGAATGGCTCCGCAAGGTCGTCCGCAGCGCCCCAGCCCTCGCAACGCGGGCGGCGGATATAATCGAATCGATTTGAACTCGGACCCGTCGGCGCGTCTGCGTACCGACGACCAGGGACCGCGTGTACGAAGGGACTACCATGACCGATAAAATGACCGTTGCTATTGCAGCCGGCGGCACGGCAGGACACATCAACCCCGCGCTCGCCTTGGCCGAAGAACTGCGTGACCGTGGCCACCACGTTGTGTTCGTGGGTCAGTCGCGCAAGCTCGAGGGTCGTCTGGTCCCCGAGGCTGGGTTTGATTTTGTGCCCATTACGGTCACGGGCTTCGACCGCTCCCGTCCTTGGACGGCGCTGACCTCGCTGTGGCGTGTCAACAAGGCCAAACGTGCGCTCGCCAGTCATTTCTCAAAGGTCGGCAAGCCCGATGCCGCCATTGGTTTTGGTGCCTA
>CABURG010000165.1 GCA_902493835.1 uncultured Collinsella sp.
CCCAAGAAGACCCGCGACGTTTTTGAACGCGGTCTTGCCGAGTGCGCCGATCACACCGGTATGACGCTGGCGCTTGCCGTCAACTACGGCGCGCGTGCCGAGATTACCCGCGCTGTCCGTCAGATTGCACTCGACGCTGCCGCCGGTAAGATCGATCCTGCCGCAATTGATGACGACATGGTGGCTTCCCACCTCTATACTGCCGGCCTTCCCGATCCTGAGCTTGTGATTCGCACCTCTGGTGAGCTGCGCCTTTCGAACTATCTGCTGTGGCAGGTGGCTTATTCCGAATTCTACGTCACCGATACCTATTGGCCCGACTTTGATCGTTGGGGCCTTGTCGATGCCATTTTGGCCTATCAGGGCCGTGACCGTAGGTTTGGTGGACTGAGCAAGACCGAGGAGGCTTAATCGTGTCCGATCGTCCCAAGGCATCTGCTCCCAAGACGCCTGCGCGCAAAGCTGCCGCTGCGGGAGCGCCTGCAGCGAAGAACGGCGCCGGTTCGTGGCTGGCGGGCTTTATCACCCGTGCCGCCGCCGGTATCGTCTACGCCGTTGTCTTTATCCTGTGCTTGGTTTTGGGTATCGTGCCCACGGCCATCTTTGTTTCTGTCATGAGCGGTCTGTGCTGCTATGAGTTTTTCCGTATGACAAGGCTCGATGGCAAGATGGCTAACGAGCGCATGGGTATCGCTGCCGCCGTACTCTTTCCGCTGTCGGCGCTGGGCGATTCGATGTTGCTGAATGCTCTGCTTTTTGCCTTGATGCTCGCTGTGGGCATTTGGTATGTCTGGTCGCCGCGTACCCGTATCTCTGATGTGGCCGTGACGCTCATGGGCCCCATCTACACTGGCTTTATGCTGTCGGCTATCGTGCTGCTGCGCGATGCCGTGCCCGGTTTTGCCGGTGCCCTGCTTTCAGTGGGCGTTTGCGCGTCCCTTTGGGTCTCCGATTCGTTTGCCTACATCGTGGGCAGCCGTATCGGCAAGCACAAGATGGTTCCCAAGATCTCTCCCAAAAAGAGCTGGGAGGGGTTTGTTGGCGGCATCCTGGGCTCGGTTTTGATTTGGCTCATCCTGTGGGCGACGCACTTCTACAAGCTCAGCCTGCCCTATGCGCTGCTGTGCGGCGTGGTGGTGTCCATTTTGGGCGTCATCGGCGACCTTATCGAGTCGCGCATCAAGCGCGGTGTGGGCGTTAAGGATTCCGGTAACCTTATCCCGGGCCACGGCGGCATGCTCGATCGTAGCGATTCGCTTATCTTCGGCTGCATCACCGCGCAGCTGATGCTGATGATCGGAGGCGTGCTGTAATGTCATTCCAGACGACGTATGGCCCCGATGGACGCCTCCGTGTTGCCATCCTGGGTTGTACGGGCTCCATCGGCACCCAGGCGCTCGATGTGTGCCGCCAGCATGCCGATCGCCTGCAGGTGACGGCGCTGTCCGTTAACTCCAGTACCTCCGAGCTCGTTGCCGCTGCCCGCGAGTTTTCGGTTTCGGCGGTTGCCGTGGCCGATGTCGCTCATGGCGATGACGCCGTGCTGCAGGAGTTGCCCGAGGGCACGAAGCTCGGCGTTGGCGCGCAGGCGGTTTGCGAGCTCGCGCGTCGCGACGATGTCGACTGCGTGCTCGTCGCTATTGTGGGTGCCGCCGGTCTCGAGGCGAGCCATGCGGCCTTGACCTCAAATAAGCGCCTTGCACTTGCCAACAAGGAGTCCATCGTCGTCGGTGGCGACTTGCTTATGCCGTTGGCGCAACCGGGCCAGCTTATTCCAGTCGACTCTGAGCACTCCGCCATCTACCAGTGCTATCTGGGGGAGGACCCGCGCGAGGCTCATTGTATTTGGCTCACCTGCTCGGGCGGTCCGTTCTTTGGCCGAACACGCGACGAGCTCGATTGCGTGACGCGTGCCGATGCCCTCGCACATCCCACGTGGGCCATGGGTGCCAAGATCACCATCGACTCCGCCACCCTTATGAACAAGGGCCTGGAGCGTATTGAGGCCATGCATCTGTTTAACTGCGACCTCGATTTCATTAACGTGGTCGTGCAGCGTCAGTCCAAGATTCACTCTATGGTCGAGTTCGCCGACGGCTCTGTGATGGCGCATCTCGGTGCTTCCGACATGCGTATTCCCATCCAGTTCGTGTTCTCGTATCCCGAGCGTTGGGATACCCCGGCGCCTCGTATCGATTTTCGCGAGCTGGGGCAGCTCACGTTTGATGCTGCCGACATGGATACCTTCCGCTGTCTGGCACTGGCCGAGCGTGCCGGCAAGACGGGTGGCACCATGCCGTGCGTGCTCAATGCCGCCAACGAGGTCGCCGTCGATGCCTTCCTGCACGATGGCTGCAGCTTTACCGATATCGATCGCATTGTGGAATCCTGCATGGATGCCCACGATATGCAGGCGGTCGATTCGTTTGAGCAGCTTCGCGACATCGATGCGTGGGCGCGTGAAAAAGCTGCGCAGGTGCTCGCCGCAACACGTTCCTAACCCATAAGGATTGCTTTTTCGTTTTATGGATACTGTTCTGAGCGTTCTCTCATCGGTCTTTTGGGGCCTGCTGATGCTTTCCGTCCTCGTGTTTTTGCACGAGGGCGGCCACTTTTTGGCGGCGCGTGCCTGCGGCGTCCGTGTGACCGAGTTCTTTTTGGGCCTGCCGTGCCGCTTTGACATCCATTACACGTCGCGTCGCATTGGAACCAAGTTTGGCGTGACCCCGCTGCTGCTGGGTGGCTACGCTGCCATCTGCGGTATGGATCCGACCGATGTCTCGTGCGCCGATCGCGTGCTCGCGGCTATCTACCGTCATGGTCACGTGACCGTGGCCGACCTTGCTGTCGAGCTCGAGCTTTCCGAGGAGGATGTGCTCGAGGCTTGTGCTCTGTTGCTGGGCTGGGGCTCCATCGCACCTTGGTATGAGGAAGGGGAGAAGCCCTCACCGAGCTACTATCCCACCAAGTATCAGACGCTGCCGCGAGACGCGGCGGGCTACACCACTTTTGATGGCCGTCGTTTCGATCGCGAACATGCGACTGCCGAGGGCGATGTGTGGGAGCTGCCGTGCGGCGAGGCCGAGTTCCTTGCACAGGAGCGTTCGCATACCTATCTTGGCCAGGGCTTTCTCAAGCGCGCCTTTATGCTGATCGCGGGCATTCTCGTCAATATCCTGACGGGCTTTTTGCTCCTTATGAGCATCTATTCCATTGCGGGTGTCACCGTGCCGATGGATACCAACGTGATCGGTCAGGTTGACGAGGGGTCTATTGCCGCCAAGGCGGGAATCGAGGGCGGCGACGCGATCCTTTCGGTTGACGGAGTATCGTGCTCTACCTGGATGGACGTTTACGATGCCATCGGCAAGGCTGCCGGTAAGGACGATATCGCCATCGAGTACGAGCGCGACGGCAAGCAGCATTCGACCGCGGTTGCGCTCAAAGAGGACGAGCGCCTAGGTGTGTATGCCTCTACACAGGTGGTCCGTTTAGACCCCATCACGTCGGCTCGCCTTTCGTTCTCCTATGTCGTGCAGACAGCGGAGGGTGTGATGCGCCTGCTCCAGCCGCAGCATACGATGGAGATTCTCGATCAGTCTTCTTCGATCGTGGGCATTAGCGTTATGTCCTCACAGGCTGCTGCTGCCGGCCCTGCCACGTTCCTTTCGTTTGCCGCCCTCATTTCGTTCTCGCTTGGCTTTATGAACCTGCTGCCCATCCCACCACTCGATGGCGGCAAGCTGGTCATCGAGATCATTCAAAAGATTGCTGGCC
>CABURG010000166.1 GCA_902493835.1 uncultured Collinsella sp.
CAAGCCATACCCGCAAGAGCTCCTATCGCTCCACCGCGAGGATGCGCTCACCAGCACGCAGCACGCAAATAAGCTACTTCTCTACCAGATTCCCAGCACGTGCTGCATTCCCAAACTCATGCACGCAATGCCAATCCAGCAGCAAAAGCCCAGCGCGATGGGCTTGCCGCCCTTTTTGACCAGCTCGACGATATCGGTATTAAAACCAATAGCCGCCATGGCCATCACAATAAAGAACTTCGACAACTCCTTGATGGGCGCCGTAATGGATGCAGGAAGCTGAAGCACCGTAGTGATCACGCTCGCCAGCACAAAGAACAGCACAAACATGGGAAACGCGCGTTTAAGGGAGAACGTGCTTTTGGCGTCACCGCCGGCCTTGCGCGCCAGATGCATCTGCCGGCATGCGAGGACCAACGTGATGGGAATAATGGCCAGCGTCCTGGTGAGCTTGACCACCGTGGCGCTCTCGAGCACATTGGCGCCGGGATGCATGCTGTCCCAGGCGCTCGCCGCAGCCGTTACGGACGAGGTGTCGTTGATGGCGGTGCCGGCAAACAGGCCAAAACCCTCGTTGGTCAGCCCGAGCATGCCGCCGAGCGTCGGAAACACGAGCGCCGCGATAACGTTAAACAGGAAGATGACCGAAATGGCCTGGGCAATCTCGCGATCGTCGGCGTCGATGACGGGTGCGGTCGCGGCGATAGCAGAACCGCCGCAAATCGACGAACCCACACCCACAAGCGTCGCGATCTTACCCGGCACGTTCATAACGCGGCAGAGCACAAAGGCGATGACAAGCGAGGTCGAGATTGTCGCCACGATAATGGGCAGCGACTGGGCGCCCTTGGACAGAATCTGGGAGAGGTTCATGCCAAAGCCAAGCAGGATAACCGCGTACTGCAAGACTTTTTTGGACGTATAGGTGACGCCGGCGGCGAGCTGTTCGCGACGATTCTTGGGAAAGACGAGCGCCAAGACCATGCCAAAGAGGATGGCAAATACCGGACCGCCGACCACCTCAATTTGTTTGCCGAGCAACGTCGCGGGAATGGCGATGATCAGGCAGAACAAAACGCCTTTCCAGCGCTCGCGTACGATATTTGCCAGTTGCATATGGGATTCCTTCTTTCTATTTCACGTTTTCGACGGCTTATGATACGGCAACATTGAGCGCAGCCTTGCGCAAACACGGACTAAGATGCCGCAATAGTTCTCAGGCAACAGCCGAATTACCCACCGTGGAGAGCTGATTCGCGGCATAATTAACAACTGACATATGAGTTTGATAGAACAGTTGCGAGGCGCTATGGAAGAATCGATGCACGTCGGCGAGCAGGAAACGAGCCTACAGGACCAGTCCTACCACACCATTCGACGCAAAATCGTCTACCTGGACTACAAGCCGGGCGAAAAGCTGGGCGTCAAGCAACTTTGCGACGACCTGGATATGGGGCGCACCCCTGTGCGCGAGGCACTGGTGCGTCTGGCGCAAGAGGGCCTGGTGCGCACCGTGCCCCAGAGCGGTACCTACGTCTCACCCATCAACCTCACCCTTGCCGAGAGTGCCTGTTACATCCGCGAGCATCTGGAAAAGCAGGTGATTGTGGAGTGCTGTGCGCGCGCCACGTCGGCCGGCATCGAGCAGCTCGACCGCGCCATCGCGCTGCAGGAAAAGGCCATGGCCGAAGAGGATCGCATCGGCTTCTTTTTGAGCGACAACCTCATGCATCACATGATTTTTAGCATCGCATGTCGCAGCACCGTGTGGTCGTGGCTCGAAGAGACCAATGCCGACCTGGAGCGCTTCCGCTGGCTGCGCGCCGCCACGCAGGTTCTCGACAATCAGGACATCGTGAACGAGCACAAGCAGATTCGCCGCGCCATCGCCGGTCGCGACCCCATCGAAGCGAGCTTTTTGGTCAGCAAGCACCTGCACATGATGTTCCGCAACCAAACCGAGGTTCTGGACCAGTTCCCCGAGTACTTCGAGACCAGCAAGCTCCGCTAACCTGCCAAAAAGGGACAGGTTTATTTTGGCAGGTTTTATCTGGGCAAATGCAACAAGGCCCGGCTCCGTCTTGATGCGGAGCCGGGCCTTAGTCGCTAGGACGGCGGAACCAACTACTCTACCGTGACGCTCTTGGCCAGGTTACGGGGCTGGTCGACGTCGCAGCCGCGCAGGATGGCGACCTCGCGGGCGAGCAGCTGCAGCGGGACGCTCGCCGTGATGGGGCTGAACACGTCGCGGACTGCCGGCACGCGGATGATGCAGTCGGCGATCTTGTTGATCTCCTCGTCGCCCTCGGTGGCAACGACGATGACCTTGGCGCCGCGCGCCTTGCACTCCATGAGGTTCGACACGGTCTTGTCGTAGGTGGCGCTCTTGGTGGCCACAGCGATGACGGGGAAGCCCGGGTCGATCAGGGCAATGGGGCCGTGCTTCATCTCGCCGGCGGCGTAGGCCTCGGCGTGCAGGTAGCTGACCTCTTTGAGCTTGAGCGCGCCCTCGTAGGAAATAGCGGCACCCATGCCACGGCCCACGAACAGCGCCGACTGCGCGTCCTTGCACAGCAGGGCGGCCTCATGCACAGCCTCGGTCTGGGTATCCAAAATCCACTGGATCTGCTCGGCCGTATCGGAAAGCTCGCGGAACAGCATGCGCGCCTGCTTGGTGGTCAGGCGGTACTTGACCTGTGCTAGCAGCAGAGCCAAAAGCGTAAGGCTCACGACCTGGCCGATGAAGCTCTTGGTCGAGGCGACCGCGATCTCCTTGTTAGCCTTGGTGTAGATGACGCCGTCGCTCTCACGCGCCACGGGGCTGCCCACCACGTTGGTGATGCCGAAGACCTTGGCACCCTTGATGCGCGCGTCGCGAATGGCGGCAAGGGTATCGGCCGTCTCGCCCGACTGGGACACGGCAACGACAAGCGTCGTCGGCGTAATGATGGGGTTGCGATAACGGAACTCGCTGGCCGCCTCCACCTCGGTGGGGATGCGAGCCCAGCCCTCAATGAGATTCTTGGCAATGAGGCCAGCGTGATAGCTGGTTCCGCAAGCGATCACGTAGACGCGGTCGATGTCGTTGAGTTCCTCGAGCGAAAGGCCCAGCTCGTCGATGTCGAGCTCGCCGGCCGGCGTCATACGACCGACCAGCGTGTCACGCACGACGCGCGGCTGCTCGTGGATTTCCTTGAGCATAAAGTCGGGATAACCGCCCTTTTCGGCCATGTCCAGGTCCCAGTCGATGTGGGTGACCTTGGGCTCGATAACGTTGCCGGCCTCGTCGGTGTACTCGACGCCTGCGGGCGTGAGCTTGGCAAACTGACCGTCCTCGAGCACCACGACATCGCGGGTGGCGTCGATGAGCGCGATGACATCGGAGGCGACATAGGCGCCGGTCTCGCCCGCGCCGACCACGATCGGGGAATCCTTGCGGGCCACGGCGATCACGCCGGGCTCGTCAGCGCACACGGCGGCCAGACCATAGGCACCGACCACGTGGGTGCAAGCCTCGCGCACGGAGGCCATCAGGTCGTGCGTCTCGGCATAAGCCTCTTCGATCAGATGCGCGAAGACCTCGGTGTCGGTCTCGCTCTTAAAGTGGTGGCCGCGGCCCTCCAGCTCTTCGCGCAGCTCGGCGAAGTTCTCGATGATGCCGTTGTGGACGATGGCGATACGACCGTCGCAGCTGGTGTGGGGGTGAGCGTTAACGACGGAGGGCTTGCCGTGGGTGGCCCAACGGGTGTGGCCGATACCGCA
>CABURG010000167.1 GCA_902493835.1 uncultured Collinsella sp.
AATCAAAAAGGCCGGCCTTGCGGGCGCGGCCCAAAATCGATGTGGACATAACGGGCTCAAACATCTCGGGAAAGACCGAAAGGGTCTCGATCAGCATGTTGTCCTCCCTACTTGTCCATATCGATCAGGCCGTCCATAACGTGGACGGAAATTGTTCCTGTGTCGGGAAGATCGAGCACAACCTGCTCGATCACGGGAATCAGTACCTCGCCGTACCGATCGCCCTCGACAACCCAAACATCGTTCGCGGGCGTCGACATGATCTCGACGATCATGCCGAGCGAACCGAAGCGCTCGTCGACCACCTCGCGACCCATCAGGTCGGTATAGGCAGCGTCGAGCGAATCGAGCTCAAAGTCGTCGCGATTTGCCAGCACATAGCATCCCGTGATGCCCTCGGCGGCCGTCAAGTCGTCAATGCCCTCAAACGAGACCAGATCGCCATCGCCCGTATCGGTGACGGACACGACCGTGCAAAAGCGGTCGCGCTTGAGCGCCGGCGGCGTCAGGGCGACGCGCATGCCCGGCTCTAATACAGAAGGAAGCCCCCGCAGCGGCTGCGCGAGGACCTCCCCCTTCCTTCCGTGCGGCTTGACCACACGGGCGATGTTTTTGTACTGGGACCTCAAGGTCCTAGCCCAGAACCTCTACCTCGACAGCAGTGTCGAGGCGAGCGGCCAGTGCACGGGCGAGCGTGCGAATGGCCTTGATGGTACGGCCACGACGGCCGATGACCTTAGCGACGTCATCCTCGGCGACCGAAACCTCAATCGTAGAGGCGTCATCACCATCGATGACCTCAAGGCTCACGGAATCCGGGTCGTCGACGATCTGAACAACGAGATATTCGACGAGATCGGCGATGCGATCTGAGAGCATTGCCTCACCCTCGAGCTGTGCAGCGTCAACCTCAGGCACGATTTACTCCTCGGCGCCCTCAGCGGCCTCAGCGGCAGCCTTAGCGGCCTCGGCCTCTTTGGCGAGCTGCTTCTTGGACTTCTTGACGACGGTCTCGGTCTTCTCGCCCTCGTTGGCGGCCTTGACCAGAGCGGCGACGGCGTCGGTGAGCTGAGCGCCCTTGGACTGCCAGTCGGCGATCTTCTCGAGGTCAAGGTTGATGGTCTTGGGGGCGGTCATCGGGTTGTAGCGGCCAACCTCCTCGATGATACGACCGTCACGCGGGGCGCGGGAATCGGCGACGACGACACGGTAGTACGGACGCTTCTTAGCGCCGTGACGAGCAAGGCGAATCTTGACTGCCAAAGGAAACTCCTCCAACCAAGCAGCTTTAGGCTGCAACTACAAACAAACAGTTGAACATAATACGCCATCGACGCGGGCAGGTGAAGTCCGTGAGACCAACTTCTTCGGTGTAGTCGAGGGCAAATCCATATCTTAGACAAGAATTCGGGATTTGCAAGCACATACACGCACCCCACATGAGCTGCGCGGTATACTCATGACATGGAAAGACGCGAACATACATACGGTTATGAGGATGCCATGGGCGTCACACCGCCTCCCTGGACGGGCCCGGCGGTGGGTCTGATGGACCTTGATGCGTTTTTTGCGAGCGTGGAGATGCTCGATCATCCCGAGTGGCGCGGCAAGCCGCTCATCGTGGGCGGAGACGCCGATTCGCGTGGCGTCGTGTCAACGTGTTCGTATGAGGCGCGTCGCTTTGGCGTGCACTCTGCCATGGCCTCGGCCGAGGCGCGGCGCTTGTGCCCGCAAGCCATTTGGACGCACGGGCATTTTGATCGCTATCGTGAGGTCAGCGCGCAGGTCATGGCGATTCTTGCCGAGGAGACGCCGCGCGTGGAGCGCGTATCCATCGACGAAGCCTTTATCGATATCACACCGGGCCGCTTTGCGCCCGAAGACCCGCTGCTGGTTGCGCGGCGTATAAGCGACCGCGTGGCAGCGCTGGGAGTGACGTGCTCCATCGGCGTTGGGTGCAACAAGACCGTGGCCAAAATCGCAAGCGAGCGCGACAAGCCGTTTGGTCTGACCATTGTGCGACCCGGTACGGAACAGCGGTTTTTGGCTGCACTGCCCGTGTCCGCCATGAGCGGCATCGGGCGCTCGGCCGAGGAGCGACTGCGTCGCATGCGCATCTATACGCTCGGCGACCTTTCACGCGCGCCAGAGTCCACCCTGGCTGCAATCTTTGGCGTGAATGGCGAGCGCATGCGTCAACGTGCTTTAGGGCTCGAAGTATCCGAGGTCACCAGCCTGGATGAGGAACGTGAAGTTAAATCGGTGAGCAATGAGCGCACCTTTGCGATGGATTTGACTGAGCGTGGGGATATCGAGGCGGCGATTGCGCTGCTGGGCGAGTCGGTTGGGCGCCGCCTACGTCGTCAAGGGCTGACGGGCGGAACCGTAACGCTCAAGCTCAAATACTCTTACGGTAGCGGACGCACGGCACAGCGCCGCTTGCCCCACCCCACCGACGACGAGAATATCTTTGTGGCCGTAGCGCTCGAGCTGCTCGACAATATCTGGCAAGAAGGCATGCACGTGCGTCTGGCGGGTATCGGCATGAGCGACTTCAACCACCAAGGCGGTATCCAAACTGACCTGTTCTGCGAGATCGATGACCGCGGAGCCCAATCCAGCGACCGCCGCGACCTCTCCGTCGCCATCGACGCCGTCCGAGACAAATTCGGCGACACCGCCCTATCCTTCGGCCGCCAATCCCGCTTCAACGATTAACCGCCTTTGGGCAAAAAGAAAGCCGGGCAGCTGCGAATGATTATTCTAGGACGGGGATTTTTTAATCATTTGGAGCGTCATTTCGCCCTTTGAATGATATTGGTCCCAATTCCCGTCAGACGCGAAATCTGGTCAATCGTAAACCCCCGATGCCTCAACACTGCCAGAAGACGATTTCGCTCTGATTTCGGCAAAGTTTTAAGCTGATAAGGCTCATGCGGAGCCAAAAGAGCCCGGGCAACTTCCAGCGCATCCATATCGGAGATATGCTTACCTTCGGGCATAAAATAGGGATTAGGCTTGCCGTCGGTACTCGAAAGATAAAACGCTTCCGTACCCCCAAACAGATTGAGAATACCTTCACAATCACAAATTTCGGGATGAGAGAAATACTCATGGAAGCTGCTCCAGCGATACAGAGGAGCAGAAGAAATACCTGCTTTTGCAGGATTGTCGTGTATGTATCGGACGCAACGGAGCAGCTGTTTGTCGTCAGAAATGATCACACTCTTGAATCGTTCCTGGAACACCGGTCCGCGGCGGCCGGTTTTTTGATTGAAGTGTTTCGCATATGCCGTATCAATCGCATGCATAGCAACGCTCATCTGATTATCGAGATCATCAAATAGCAGGTGAACATGATTGTCCATGAGGCACCAGGCAAGAAGACGAATATGAGCGGACGTAAATCGTCTGTTCAATAGATTGAGAAAATAAAGGCGATCGTCATCGTCTTCGAAGATCAGCTGGCCAGCACAGCCCTTGAGCATGACGTGATAATGGCCGAGTTCGGACAACGCACGGGCAACACGAGTCATCGAAACCCTCCCTTCCAAGGATGCAGTAGTCACAGCATACAAAAGGAAAGGAAGAAAAGGGCCGAACCGCCCAACAAAGGTGAGCGGTTCGGCAAACGGTAGCAATGATTATTTTATCCCCGTCCCAGAAAAATCATTTAGAGGAGGTTGAGGGGAAGCTGGGGGGCGTCTCCCCAGAGTTTCTCGAGGCGATAGAAGTCGCGCGCTTCGGGAGTGAAGACGTG
>CABURG010000168.1 GCA_902493835.1 uncultured Collinsella sp.
ACGATGCCAAGGCCGGCACGTTCCTCAACGGCCGTCAGGTGATCGGCCGCTGCCCCATCCAGGGCTGCAAGTCCGAGAAGGCTTATGCCGACGAGTGCGATCTGGGCCACCAGTTTGAGCCCGAGGAGCTCATCGCGCCCAAGAGCCAGCTCACCGGCGAGGTGCCCGAGCTGCGTCCGGTCGACAACCTCTACTTCGACCTGCCGGCCTACCTCGACTTTATGAAGACCTATACCGCCAAGCTCGCCCAGAACCCGCAGGTTCGCTCCGTGGTCTCCAAGACCATGGAGGAGTGGCTGCTGCCGGCTCAGCTCTACATCCAGAACAAGTTCCGCGAGGCCTTCGATGCCGTCGAGGACCAGCTCCCCGAGCACACCGTGCTGGAGCCCGAGGGCAACAAGAGCAGCTTTACCGTCACCTTCCCCAGCTGGAAAGAGCGCGACGACGCCCACGCGGTGCTCGCCAACGGCGGCGTGCGCTTCCGCAGCGGTAAGGCGCTCGTGCCCTTCCGCATCACCGGCAACATCGACTGGGGCGTTCCGGTGCCCGAGGTCGATGGCGTGACCGACGTCACCTGCTGGTGCTGGCCCGAGAGCCTGTGGGCGCCCATCAGCTATACGCGTACCGTGCTCGCACGCGATGCCAAGGCCGCCGGCGTGACCGAGGGCGTCGCCGCCCAGGATGCCGCCCTCATGGGCGAGCCCGCCGCCGATTCCACGCAGGTCCCCACGCCCACCTACCAGCACAGCTCGCTCGACTGGCGCGACTGGTGGTGCTCTGACGACGCGCAGATCTACCAGTTCATCGGCCAGGACAACATCTACTTCTACTGCATCGCGCAGACCGCCATGTGGGAGGCCCTGGGTTGGGACCTTACGCAGAGCACCGTCAGCGCCTGCTACCACCTGCTCTACATGGGCAAAAAGGCGAGCTCGTCCTCGCAGACGCCTCCCCCGCCGGCAGACGACCTGCTCAACCACTACACCTGCGAGCAGATGCGCGCGCATTGGCTGTCGCTCGGCCTGTCCGAGAAGCCGGTGAGCTTTAGCCCCAAGGCATACGACACGCGCGTGACCGGCAAGGACAAGGACGGCAACGAGGTACGCGCCTGCGACGACAAGCGCGTTATCGACCCGGCCCTCAAGGAGAGCGCGCTGCTGACCGGCGTGTTCAACCGCCTGGCCCGCAGCTGCTTCTACGGCGTCGCCGTCAAGGAGGGCGACGAGAGCCCCTATCGTAGCGGTTGCATCCCCGCCGGTGCCGCCTCCGCTACCGTGGTCGAAGCCGCCGAGCAGGCAGCTCTCGCCTTTGAGCAGGCCATGTACAAGTTCGAGACGCACCGCGCGCTCGCCGTGTGCGACGACTACCTGCGTGCCGCCAACAAGCGCTGGAGCGACGCCTCCAAGGCCGCCAACAAGCTCGAGGGCGAGCCGGCCAACGCCGCGATGACGCAGGCCCTTGTCGACGCCTTTACCGAGCTGCGCGTGGCGACCGTCCTGATGCACGGCATCGTCCCGGCCGGCTGCGAGCTCATCTGCGAGTACTTCGACGTCGATCCGGTCGCCTTCTTTAGCTGGGACAACATCTTTGCCTCCACGGACGAGTTTGTGGAGAGCCTGGGCGAGAAGCCCGGCGAGCACCGCGTGAAGCCGCTGCCCCCGCGCTTCGACTTCTTCAGCAAGCACGAGAGCCAGTACTAGGCAAACGCAACGCGCCCGGGAATGATTATTCTGGGACGGGGATTAAAAAATCATTCCCGGGCGCCACAAACTAGTCTTTTTGGGACGGGGATCATTAAATGATTTTTTAATCCCCGTCCCAGAATAATCATTTAGGTGGAAGGAAAGACGGATGTCCAAGCCGCGTCGTCGTAAGCAGAAAAAGCAGGTCAAGGCCGAGCTCAAGCTCAGGCAGTTTGCTGCTACCGAGCTTTCCGACCAGCTTGCCGCCCAACACTCCGCCGCCGACCTGCCGCGCTTTATGGTCGACACGGTCGCCGGCGCCTATGCGCCCGCCGATGCCAAGCTCATGATCGAGGGCTTCGGCGCCGCGGCCACACGCCCGGTCACGCTGCGCGCCAACACGCTCAAGGCGACCGCCGAGGACATCGCTGCGGCGCTCGATGCCGCCTGCATCGCCCACCAAACCGTTACCTGGTATCCGGACGCCTTTATCCTGCCCGAGGCCCAGGTTTCCGATCTGTGGGATCTCGACATCTATCGCGACGGAAAGATCTACCTGCAGAGCCTGTCGTCCATGATGCCGCCTTTGGTGTTGGGCGCCCAGGCAGGCGAGGACATCCTGGACATGTGTGCGGCCCCCGGTGGAAAGACGACGCAGATCGCCGCCCTCACCCAGGGCCAGGCGCACCTCACAGCCTGCGAGATGAGCATTCCCCGCGCCGAAAAGCTCGAGTCAAACCTCCATCGCCAGGGTGCCAAAAACGTGCCCGTTATGCGCATCGACGCACGCGAGCTCGACGAGTTCTTCCGCTTCGACCGCATCCTGCTCGACGCTCCCTGCACCGGCACGGGCACCGTCATCAGCGGCAACGAGAAAAGCCTGCGCGGCCTCACCGAGCAGTTGTTGAGCAAGTGCGCCCGCTCGCAGCGAGCACTTCTGGACCGCGCCATGGGAGCCCTCAAACCGGGCGGCACGCTCGTCTATTCGACTTGTTCAATCTTGCCGCAGGAAAACGAGGACGCCCTGCAAGAGGCCCTCGACAAGCACATGGACTGCGAGCTCATCCCCCTCGACGGCACGCCGAGCGAAAGCGAAACGCGCCGTGCCCAGGATGCCGGCGAGGAGCCGCATATCGAGAGCAACGCTCTCACCGAGGCCATCGCCGCCGGCCACGTCTCGTCCGTCGCCAACGGTATGCCCGGCACGCTGACCATTCCGCCTAGCCGCGACTTTGAGGGCTTCTACATTGCCCTGATCCGAAAACGCAGCTAGCGCACGGATCAAAAACTCAACAAGCTATCTCCGTGCGCGTTTGCCCTGCTGGTCGCGATGCTGTTTAAGCATCGCGCGCTCCTTGCGTTCGGCCCTTTTGCCCTTAATGGCCGTGACCACAAAGTAGATGACCGCGGCGGCAACGATTGCGCCCACACACAGGCCAATCGAGCCAAACATTGCTGTCAATTCCATACCGCGTCACCTCTCTTTTAAACGGGACTTTCAAGATAGCACCTCGATCCCCGCCACCACAGCTCCTTCACGTTCGCCTGTCCTTCGGTCTAACGGATGGCGCGGCGGGGAAAAATCAACTCGTCAAACGATTTAGCATTCGCAATTCCGGCTGCATCGCGCCGGCCGTCATCACATAGAATCGAGTCTCCATGGATACCCTCAACGATCTAAATGAGCGCGTCGACGCCTTCGTCGGCACCAGCTCCTTCGACACGCCTGCCGCGGCAAACGACCAAGCTCCCATCGATGTACCCGCCGAGGTTCACGAGGACATCGTCGCCTCGGTCGATTTCTCCGAGGTCGAGCTCGCAGACGAGTTCACCGAGCCTCAGGTAGCCGTGACCCCCAACGGCCTGCTCCCCATGGAGCCCCTGCCCATCGACGGACGTTTGCGCAAGGCGGCCCTTCGCATGCCCGACGAGATCGAGGAGGCCAGCGGCTTTACGCTCTTCGGCCGACGCATCAAGTCGCTCATTTACACCACCGACGTCGCGGTTATCCGCAACTCCAACGCCGATGCCGTCTTTGCAGTCTACCCTTTCACGCCGCAGCCCGCCATTAC
>CABURG010000169.1 GCA_902493835.1 uncultured Collinsella sp.
CCGTTGCCGCCCGCCGTGCCGCCGAAAGCTCGCTGTGGGGCGCTCCTGCCCAGCAGCAGGCGGCTGAGGCTGCGCCGTACAATGTAAACCTCGCCAGCATGCCTATCATCTCCGGTGCCGCGGATATCGATTTCGATGACCTCGATGAGCCTGCAGCCATCACCGCATCGATTGATGCCCAAGATCGCATCGACACCGGCGACCTTCCGGATGCCTCACTCGAGGTTGATGTCCCCATGGCCGATTACTCGGGCCACGAGGACATGTGGGCCGCCGCCACCGCGATTCTGGATGAGATTGACGAGCCTGCTCCTGTTGCAGCCCCCGCTCCCGTCGCTGCCCCTCAGCCTGCTGCCCCCGCCTATGTCGGCCGTCACAGCGCTGTGTTCCCCGAGGATACTGCCCGTATCTCGCGCGAGAGCATCGAGCGGGCCGAGGCTATTGCCGCCGGCATTATGGAAAACCGTCGTCACGAGCGCGTCAATCAGATCCTCGAGGAGGAGATCGAGCGCCTGCAGTCCTCTACCGCCAAGCGTACGGGCCGTGCCTACCTGAGCGTTATCGAGGGCGGTACCGCCAGCTTCGCGCCGCTCCGCGCGGAGGCATAACTTCTGCATGGTTAAGATCAATCGAAAATGGGCGGTCGTGACCTGCCTGATGGCGCTCTTGATCTGGGGCAATTCGCTGGTTCCCGGCTCGGGGTCGGGCTCGCTGAGCCTAACGGTCATGGAAGCTATCCGCGGTTTCCTGCACGGCGTGGGACTTCCATATGAATGGGTGACCAACTTTGTTGTTCGCAAGTGCGCGCATTTTACCGAGTATATGGTGCTCGGCATCTTGGCAACGCACGCCTTTGATTTTGAGGGCCGGCGCACCTTTGACGTGCTGCTGCCCACGGCGGTGTTCCTGCTGCTGATTCCTTCGATCGACGAGACGATTCAGCTCTTTGTGCCGGGACGCGCCGGCATGATCACCGATGTGATGATCGACTGCTGTGGAGCGGCAACGGGCGTTGTGCTCCGATATCTACTACGATCGCTCATATGTGCCAAAAAGGCCGCCTAGGACGTATGCTTGGTGCTAGGCGGCCTTTTTTATTAGAGGGCTTATATAGGGCGTGGTGGCGTCGTTCCGTAGGTTGGATTTGCCGGGCGCGCCACGCCCTGTGGGTGCGTCTGTTACTGAAGCGCCTGCGCGCCCAGGGCCAGGCAGCCCATGATGCCCTGCTTGCCCTCAAGGCTGTTGTTGACAATATAGGTATCGATGTCGTTGACCTCGGGCGTGACGATATAACCGTTGAGCATCTCGGCGCACTTCTTGCGCGCGAGCGGCACGATGGGGGTGTGGTCGGCCACGCCGCCACCGATGATGATCTTTTGCGGCGCGTAGCACAGCGTGTAGGTCATGAGCGCCTGTGCCAGATAGCCTGCGAGCAGGTCCATGGCCTCCGGGTCATCGGCCATGTCTCCGGCGCTCTTGCCATCCCAGCGCTTTTTAACGCCGGGGCCGGCGATGAGACCCTCGAGGCAATTGTCGTGGAAGGGGCAGGCGCTGTGCTCGCCAATGGTGTCGCGCGGGTCGCGCGTGACCAGGATGTGGCCGGCCTCGGGATGCATCATGCCGTGTACGAGCTTACCGCCCGAGAGCACGCCGGCGCCCACGCCGGTGCCGATGGTCAGATACACAACGTCAGTGAGGCCCTGGGCGCAACCAAAGGTGACCTCGCCCAGGCAGGCGACGTTGACGTCGGTGTCGTAGCCGCAGGGGATATTGAGCTCGTTTTGGATGGTGCCCAGCAGGTCGAAGTAGCGCCATGCCGTTTTGGGCGTCTCCAGGATCTTGCCGTATTGGGGCGAGGCAGGGTTGACTGCGGTGGGTCCAAAGGCGCCGATGCCCAGCGCGGCGATGCCCTTGTTCGCAAACCATGCATTGACGGCCTCAACGGTCTCCTGCGGGGTCGTGGTCGCGATCTGCTCACGCTCCAGGACCGTACCGTCTGCATAGCCCGTGGCGCAGACCATCTTGGTGCCGCCGGCCTCGAGCGCTCCGATAAGCTGCTGTTCTGCCATAGTATTCCTCTCTCTGGGACGAGTTGCTCCGTGACTAAAGTATAGGGCTCTAAACCATTTAAGAAAGCGCTATAAAAAGAAGAAGCCTCGCAACGTGGCGGGCGGTGCGGGGCTTCTTTGGTTGCTTTAGTTGCCGGGCCGTCCTTACCCGCGCGGCTTGATTTTATCACGTAGCGACTTGAGGTTCTCCAGTGCCGCGTTAAGCGTCTCATCCCGCTTGGCAAAGTGGAAACGAATCAGATGGTTGACGGGCTCGCGGAAGAAGCTCGAGCCGGGCACGGCGCCCACGCCCACCTTGGATGCGAGGTCCTCGCAGAATTCGAGGTCGCTGTCATAGCCAAACTCAGAGATGTCCATCATGACGTAGTAGGCGCCCTGCGGCACGTTATGCTCAAGACCGATGCTATCGAGCCCCTGGCAGAACAAGTCGCGTTTGGCGGTGTAGAGGTCGAGGACCTCATCGTAATAGCTGTCGTCGAAGTTGAGGGCGGTGACAACGGCTTCCTGCAGGGGAGCGGCGGCGCCCACGGTGAGGAAGTCGTGGACCTTTTTAATGCGCTCGGTGATTTCGGCGGGAGCGATGGTGTAGCCCAGGCGCCAACCGGTGATGGAGTAGGTCTTGGACAACGAGCTGCAGCTGATGGTTCGCTCGAACATGCCGGGCAGCGTGGCCATATAGACATGCTCGTGGGGCGCATAGACGATGTGCTCATAGACTTCGTCGGTAATGCAGTAGGCGTCGTACTTTTTGCAGAGGTCAGCGATAAAGGTGAGCTCCTCGCGCGTAAAGACCTTGCCACAGGGGTTGGACGGGTTGCACAGGACGATGGCCTTGGGGTCGTTGTCGCGGAAGGCCGCCTCGAGTGTCTTGCGGTCAAAGTCGAATGTGGGTGGGTTGAGCGGCACGTAGATGGGCTCGGCACCCGAAAGGATCGTGTCGGCGCCGTAGTTCTCGTAGAACGGCGAGAAGATGACGACCTTGTCGCCGGGGTTCGTGACCGTCATCATGGCGGCCATCATGGCCTCGGTGGAGCCGCAGGTGACCACGATATTCTGGTTGGGGTCGACCGGCATGCCCATAAAGTGCTCCTGCTTTGCTGCGAGCGCCTCGCGCATGGCCTGGGAGCCCCAGGTGATGGAGTACTGGTGATAGAGCGGCTTGGGGTCGCTGGCGATGGCGCTCAGGCTGTTGAGCAGCTGCGCCGGGGGATCGAAGTCGGGGAAGCCCTGCGAGAGATTGACAGCTCCGTACTTATTGGAGATGCGTGTCATGCGGCGGATGACCGAATCGGTAAATCTTGCCGTGCGGTTGGAGAGTTCTTTCATGACGGTCCTTTCGAGGATTTGCAGTGGGGCAAGTTTACTCCTATGAAACCGGTGGGATTTGCTCGAAATGGTCTCGAAAAACTCTTTTCAAAATTCTTGAAAATTGGGGCTTGCATCGCGTGGCGTTCCTTGCAATAATAGTCGAGCGCGAAGCGCACAGGACACGGTGGGTGTAGCTCAGTTGGCTAGAGCGACGGGTTGTGGTCCCGTAGGTCGAGGGTTCGAGTCCCTTTACCCACCCCAGTTCTTGCTTCGTGTTGATATCGGGTCGTTAGCTCAGTTGGTAGAGCAGGGGACTCTTAATCCCAAGGTCCAGGGTTCGA
>CABURG010000170.1 GCA_902493835.1 uncultured Collinsella sp.
ACTACTACCCGGCCCAGACGGGCATCGACTTCTACCACCACTACCGCGAGGACATAGCCCTCTTCGCGGAGATGGGCTTTAAGGTCTTTCGCCTCTCCATCGCCTGGAGCCGCATCTTTCCCAATGGCGACGAGGAGGAGCCCAACGAGGCCGGGCTCGCCTTCTACGAGGACGTGTTCCGCTGCTGCCGCGAGCACGGGATCGAGCCCCTCGTGACCATCACGCACTTCGACTGCCCCATCCACCTCGTCAAGAAGTACGGCGCCTGGCGAAACCGCACCCTTATCGAGCTCTACAAGCGGCTTGTGACGGTGCTCTTCAACCGCTACCGCGGCCTCGTGCGCTGGTGGATCACGTTCAACGAGATGAACATGATCTTGCACCGTCCCTTCATGGGTGCCGGCATCGTCCTCGAGCCCGGGGAGAATGCCCGCGAGGCCGAGTACCGCGCCGCGCACAACGAGCTCGTGGCGAGCGCCTGGGCCACCAAGATCGCCCACGAGGTCGATCCGGAGAACAGGGTGGGCTGCATGCTCGCCGCGGGAAGCTACTACCCCTACTCCTGTCGTCCCGAGGACGTTCGCGCGGCGCAGGTCAAGAACCAGGAGGACCTCTTCTTCGTGGACGTGCAGGCGCGCGGTCGCTACCCCGGCTACGCGCTCAAGATGCTCGAGCGCGAGGGCATCGACGTGGGCATGACCGCCGAGGACGAGCGCATCCTTGCGGAGAACACCGTCGACTTCATCTCGTTTAGCTACTACTCCTCGCGCTGCACCGCGGGCGACCCCGACTCCGTGGGCGGCGTCGCCGAGGGCAACGCCTTCGCCGGCGTGGAGAACCCCTACGTGCGCACGAGCGACTGGGGCTGGGTCATCGACCCGCTGGGATTCCGCATCACGATCAACGACCTCTGGGACCGCTACCAGAAGCCGCTCTTTGTGGTGGAGAACGGCCTCGGCGCCTATGACGAGGTGCTTCCCGACGGCACGATCGAGGACGACTACCGCATCGCCTACCTGCGCGAGCACATCGAGGCCATGCGCGACGCCATCGAGCAGGACGGCGTCGAGATGCTCGGCTACACCACCTGGGGGCCGATCGACCTCGTGAGCGCGGGCTCCGGCGAGATGGAGAAGCGCTACGGCTTCATCTACGTGGACCGCGACAACCTGGGCAACGGCACGCTCGAGCGCAGGCGCAAGAAGAGCTTCTACTGGTATCAACAGGCCATCGCCACCAACGGAGGCGACCTGGGCTAGCCGCCCGGGCAATATCACTAAGGAGATAATAATGGCAGAAAAATACGACGACCTGGCCAGATCCATACTCGAGAACGTAGGCGGCGCCGAGAACGTCGCCAGCGTCGCGCACTGCATCACGCGCGTGCGCTTCAAGCTCAAGGACGAGTCCCGCGCCAACACGGCCAAGATTGAGACCCTCAAGGGCGTCATCCAGGTCATCCAGGCCAACGGCCAGTACCAGGTGGTCGTGGGTAACATCGTCGAAGACGTCTACGACGCGGTCATGGAGGCCGGCAACTTCTCGGGCGGCGCAAGCGCCGACGACGAGCCCCAGGGCGATAAGACCGTTGCCTCCGTCATCATCGACCTCATCTCTGGCATCTTCCAGCCCATCCTGGGACCGCTTGCCGCCGCAGGCATCATGAAGGGACTGCTTGCCCTCATCACCTACTTCGTCCCGGCCTTTGCAAACGACGGCCTCTACACGCTGCTCTACACCGTGGCTGACGGCTTCTTCTACTTCCTTCCCGTCGCCCTGGCGTTCAGTGCCGCGCGCAAGTTCCGCATGAACGAGTTCACTGGCGTGGCAATCGGCGTGGCGCTCCTCTACCCGACGATGGTCGCCCTGACCTCGGGCGAGGCGCTCGGCAGCATCGACCTCGGCGTGGCCGGCACGTTCTCGTGGTACGCCACCGCCCTCGGGGTCCCCATCATCATGCCCGTGTCCGGCTACGTGAGCTCGGTGATCCCCGTCCTTCTCATGGTGTGGTTCGGCTCTATCCTTGAGCGCTGGCTCAAGAGCTGGATGCCGACTGCGCTCAAGATGTTCCTCGTACCGCTCGCCACGATGACGGTCTCCATCGTCTTGGGCTACCTCGTCATCGGCCCGGTGGCAACCCTCATCACCAACCTGCTGAGCGCGGCGTTCTCGTTCATCTTCCAGCTTCCCGTGGTTGGTTCCGTCCTGGGCAGCGCCCTGGTCGGCGGACTGTGGATGTGCCTCGTCATCTTTGGCTTCCACTGGAGCCTCATCCCCATCTCCATCATGAACCTAAACACCCTCGGCCACGACAGCGTGCTCGCCGCCACCATCGGCCACGGGTTCGCGCTCGGAGCGGTCATCTTTGCCATGTACCTCAGAAACAAGGACGAGCGCTTCCGCGGCATCGCCCTTCCCGCGATGATCTCCGCCTTCTTCTTCGGCGTCACCGAGCCGGGCATCTACGGCATCGCCCTGCCCAACAAGCGCGCATTCGTCGTGGCATGCCTGAGTTCCGCCGTTGGCGGCGCCATCGTGGGAATGACGGGCGCCCTCATGTACATCTCGGGCGGCCTCGGCGTCTTCAACCTGCTCAACTTCATCGACGGGACCCCTGGTGGCGCCGGGATCTCTCACATGATCTTCGCGATCATCGCCTCGCTCGTCTCTGCCGTCCTGGCCTTTGTTATCGAGTTCATCACCTACCGGCCCAACGACGAAGAGGAAGGCGCCCGCTAGCTTGCGCCTCTTCTCGACCAGCTCCATGTAATTGAGGAGCAGTTGAGGTGGGTGAGGGCCGAGGGCGATCAAGGTGGCCGCCCTCGGCCCGGGACAACCTGCCAGAAGGCGTTTAGCTTTCTCGGGCGGCGCTGAAATGAACTGCGCCCCGATACTTGGACGGGTCAATTAGCGGCCTATGCCGCACATGGGGACTGATTCCGGAACTCCTCCGGGGTCAGCCCCTTTTGCTTAGCCCGCCTCCTCCTCTTGTTCCAGTGAACGGTATAGGCTTCGAGGTCCCGCTTGAACTCCTCGAAGCTCCGCCACGTCCGGTTCCTGTAGAATTCGTCCTTCAGGCGCCCCGGCAGCAGCTCCGTCGCATGAGCTTGCTCTCGCACGCCGCCGGCCCCGGCCGGGTACGGGCACCCTTCGGCGCGCCCGTACCCCCCGTCGCAAAGCTCTGCTGCAAGAGTCCTCAGCGTGGCGTCGTGCCTGACTCTCCCGTCCATAAAGAAGCCCCCATTTTTAATGTTCAAGAAATGAGGGGGCGGTTCAATTTCGGGACGGGGATTAAATAATCATTCGGTGCAAATTGATTATTTAATCCCCGTCCCAGAAAAATCATCGGGCGTGGCCTTGGGCAAACAGTCTAGTTGCGCTTGAGGTGGACGACGGTTTCGCAGTGGAAGGTTTGCGGGAACAGATCGACCGGTGTGATCTTGACGGGGGAGAAGGTGCCTTCCTCGACAAAGCGCTTGAGATCGCGCGCCAGGGTGGCAGGGTCGCAGCTCACATAGGCGACATCGCGCGCACTCGTGCTGGCGATGAGGTCGATGGCCTCGGGCGCCAAGCCCGCGCGTGGTGGGTCGACCACCAGGACATCGGCGTCCTGGTCGGGGAACTCGCGCACGGCATCGCCGCCGATGACGTCGACGTTATCGAGCTTGTTGATCTCCAGGTTGCGACGCAGGTCGCGCACGGCCGGGCCGTAGGCCT
>CABURG010000171.1 GCA_902493835.1 uncultured Collinsella sp.
ACCGCTGACGCCCAGGCAACGCTTGCGCAAGTGTGCGCGTTGGCGCAGGCTGGCTGCGATATCGTGCGCGTGAGCGTGCCCACCGAGGCCGCGCTTGAGGGTTTCCGCACCATCTGTGCCGAGTCTCCGGTGCCGATCGTCGCCGATATTCACTTTAACCATAAGCTCGCCATCGGCGCCGTCGTGGCTGGTGCCGCCAAGCTTCGCATCAATCCCGGCAATATCGGCGATTGGGCTAAGGTCGATACCGTCATCGACGCCGCCGGCGCTGCGGGCTGTGCGATTCGCATCGGTGTCAACGCCGGCTCACTCGAGCAGGATATCGCTGAGCGCGACGAGCTTACGCAGCCCGAGAAGCTCGTGATGTCGAGCGAGCGCTTCGTCAAGCACTTTGAGGACCGCGGTTTTACGAACATTGTGCTTTCGGCCAAGGCCCATAGCGTGCAAACGACGCTCGATACCTATCGAGCCCTGTCGCGTGAGATTCCCCACGTTCCGCTTCACCTAGGCGTGACTGAGGCCGGAACCAAGCTCCAGGGCACCATTAAGAGCTCTGTGGGCCTGGGAATTTTGCTTTCCGAGGGCATTGGCGACACCATGCGCGTCTCGCTCACGGCCGATCCGGTCGAGGAGCCGCCGGTCGCCTGGGGTATCCTGCAGTCGCTGGGTCTTCGCCGCCGTGGCCCCGAGATCGTATCGTGCCCCACGTGCGCTCGCTGCCAGGTCAACCTCATTCCTATCGCCGAGGAGGTCACTGAGCGGCTTAAGAACTACTCCGCACCGCTTTCGATTGCCGTGATGGGCTGTGCGGTCAATGGCCCAGGCGAGGCTTCTGACGCCGACTTGGGCGTTGCCTGCGGACGAGGTCAGGGCCTGCTCTTTTCGCACGGCCAGATCATTGGTAAAGTAGCTGAGGACCAAATTGTCGACGCGCTTATGGCCGAGGTCGACAAGCTTATTGAGGAGAAATAAATGACTCGAGCAATGTATATGTCTAAGCTGTATGCTCCGACGCTCAAAGAGGATCCGGCCGACGCCGAGCTTGCGAGCCATCGCCTGCTGCTTCGTGCCGGCATGATTCGCAAGGAGGCCGCCGGTCTCTATTCCTATCTGCCGCTTGCTTGGCGCTCGATTCGCAAGATCGAGAACATCGTGCGCGACGAGATGGACGCTGCCGGCGCCCAGGAGCTCATGATGCCCATCATGGTCGATGCCGAGCTGTGGCGCGAGTCCGGCCGTATCGATGCCTATGGCAAGGAGCTCGTGCGTTTTGATGACCGCCACGGCCGCGAGTTTGTGCTGGGCCCCACGCACGAGGAGACCGTGACCGCCCTGGTGCGCAACGAGCTGCGTTCCTACAAGCAGCTGCCCGTGAATCTCTATCACATCCAGGACAAGTTCCGCGATGAGTTCCGTCCCCGCTTTGGCCTGATGCGCGGTCGCGAGTTCATCATGAAGGACGCCTACAGCTTCTCTGCCACGCAGGAGAGCCTGCAGGAGGAGTACGACAAGATGAAGCAGGCCTACGCCAACATCTGCGAGCGCTGCTATATCAAGGCCCTGCCCGTTGTTGCCGACTCCGGTGAGATCGGCGGCGATACCTCCGTCGAGTACATGGCGCTGGCCGACGCCGGCGAGGCTTCGCTGGTCTACTGCGACGATTGCGGCTTTGCTGCCGATGACGAGGCTGCAAGCACCAAGGTCGTTGTGACCGAGGGCCCCGGCGACGGCACACTCACCAAGGTCGAGACTCCGGGCATGGGCACCATCGAGGCCGTTGCCAAGTTCTTCGGCTTCCCCGAGAACGGTACACGCAAGTCCCTGGCTCTCATCGACGCCGAGGGCAAGCCTGTTGTGGCCATCGTTCCGGGCGATCACGAGCTCAACGACTGCAAGGCCGAGCACGTCTTTGGCAAGGGCTATCGCATGATGACCGATGAGGAGCTCCAGACCTACGGTCTGCATAAGGGCTTTATCGGACCGGTTAACCTGCCCGAGGGCATCCGTCTAGTGTGCGACGAGAGTCTGCGCGAGTCCAAGCAATGGGCCTGCGGTGCCAACGAGGTCGATTATCACTTTACCGGCGCCTGCCCCGAGCGCGACTTTACCGTCGACGAGTGGGCCGACCTGGTGACCGTCGTTGCCGGCGATCCCTGCCCGCACTGCGGTAAGCCGCTCTCCGCTGCCCGCGGTATCGAGGTCTCTCAGGTCTTCCAGCTGGGCACTAAGTATTCCGAGGCCATGGGCGCCACCTTTATGGACGAGGATGGCAAGGAGAAGCCGCTCATCATGGGCTGCTACGGCGTTGGTGTGTCCCGCTCGCTTGCTGCGGTCGTGGAGCAGCACAACGACGAGCACGGTATCGTATGGCCGGTCTCCGTTGCCCCGTACGAGGTCGCGGTGATTCCGCTCGACCCCAAGAAGGAGGAGTGCGCTACCGTCTGCGACCAAATCGTCGAGGGTCTGTGCGCCGAGGGTATCGAGGTTGTCGTCGATGACCGTGACGAGCGTCCCGGCTTTAAGTTTGCCGACAACGACCTTATGGGCTTCCCGTATCAGGTCGTTCTGGGCAAGCGCGGCCTCAAGAATGGCACGGTGGAGCTCAAGGACCGTGCTA
Organism: uncultured Collinsella sp.; assembly: GCA_902493835.1. Taxonomy (GTDB): domain Bacteria; phylum Actinomycetota; class Coriobacteriia; order Coriobacteriales; family Coriobacteriaceae; genus Collinsella. Next base: position 2,618 of record CABURG010000171.1, read on the forward strand.
CCGGCGAGCGTGAGGACGTGGCGATTGACGAGGTCGTCGCCAAGGTTGCCGAGCTGGTGAAGGCTGCCCGTCGCTAATCGACGTTTCTGCTATTAGATGCAATTACAGGACTGCCCCGTATCTCTCTTAGGATGAGAAGCGGGGCAGTCCTTTTTGTTGCGTGAATCAGCTCGACGGGTAACAGAAAACCCCACAGCCCAAATGAGCTGCGGGGTTTCCTTTGTGCCTCCGATGCGAAGCGAATCGCTCAGATATTACTGATAATCGACGACGTCGATCCAGTTCTTCAGGAACTCATCGTTCACGTTGCGCTTACGAGCGAGCTCGGAAGCGGCGACGATGCTCGTCCACTGACGCACGACCTGCATGGGCATGTCGGCGCGGTCGCAGTAGAGCTCCAGATAGGCCTCGGCCTGATCCTTGCTGTTAAGGGCAAAGAGCAGGTAGGTGGTGGCAACGTCGGCAGCAGGGGAGCCCTGGGTAGCGTGTGCCCAGTCGCACACATAGAGCTGGCCGTCGTCGCCGACGATGACGTTGGAGGGGTTGAAGTCGCCGTGGCAGACCTTGAACTCCTTGGTCATGCCGTCCAGACGCTCCTGAAGGTTGTAGCGCGTGGTGGCATTGAGCTGATCAAGGCTGTCGATCATGCGGGCGAACTTGTCGCGCTGACGGTTAAGCAGCGGGGAGGTGTAGCCGTGGATCTCGATCTGGAGGTCGACGAACATCTCGAGGTACTCACCAAAGCGCTGGGGCTCGGCAGTCATCTTCTCGGCAAGGGTAGTGCCCGGAACCTTCTCGGTCACGAGCGCCCAGCCGTTGGCGTTCTCGAGCTGGGAAACCTCGAGAGCCTTGGGGCTGCGGATGCCGCACTCATTGATGCGGGCAAGATTCAAAGCCTCGTTGAACACGTCGGAGACGGGCTTGGTCTCGTTAAAGACCTTGACGATCTTGTCGCCCAGGTCGTAAACGACCTTGTTGCCACGGCGGACGAGCTCGGTCTTGGAATCGGGTAGCAGCATGGTTGCATCCTTTCAACGATGCGATAGAAGCGACGGCGGGG
>CABURG010000172.1 GCA_902493835.1 uncultured Collinsella sp.
CTCAAAAGCGACCTCGAGGTCCTCGGGGCTAATGGCAAAGTTCTTGAGGCGGCCGAGAATGTCGACAAACCACAGACGCACAAAGCGGATGTCGCGCTGCTCTACAGAGCGGAGTACGTAATCGATGTTCTGCTGGTTCATGTCGCTCCCCTTTCTTTCGGGCGGGTTTCGACTGGTCTATATCGCAGATACTATCGCAGAAAAATGTTTCCGCAGGGTTAAAGCGTATCAAGCGCTCAAAAAACGTGCGCGTAGGCGGGTATGACCAGCAACTATCGCTCGGATTCGGAGACAATTTGCCTACAGGCTCGTTCCAGCGTAGGGAACTCCATCGTCACTGCATCCCAAACAACCGAGCGGTCGACATTGCCGTAATCATGCGCAAGATAATTTCTCATGCCGATAATTCCACGCCATTCGATTTCGGGATGAAGCCGCTGCGAGCGTTCCGACAACTTGCCCGCTTCTTCCGTTACCCTAAGCGCACACATCAAAAGGGAGTCCGCCAACGCCCTCGTCCGCACGTCATCCGCATGCAGAAACTGGTCCTCGGTGATATCAAAAGCCTTGATGCGCTCGTTCGTTTCGGAGATGGCCTCCAAAACCTCTTGAGCGCGGAGACCGTCTGACTTACGCGCGATCATAAAGGATCACTCCTTCGCGCTCGATTACCGCGGCAAGATCGTCATCAAGATGGTCGCTCGAGACGAGATCAACCTGCCTCCCGGTTTCTTTGCGCACCGCCTCGCCAAACGCCGACAGCGCAAAAAGACCAAAGCCCTGTTCACGATCGACTTCGAGACGCAAGTCAATATCACTATCGGCATGTGCCTCGCCCCGGGCATACGAACCAAAAAGGATCACGGTCTTGATGGCGGGAATCGAGCTGGCTGCCTCGCGGACGGCGGACTCAATCTGGGCAGTATCCAAAATGCCCGTCGCGGCGCTTTCGCTCGCAGAGCTTTTACCAAGTGAAGGAACAAACGGCAGCGAACGCTCGCGCAGCATCTGTCTCATAAACATATTGACCGCAACAGACGAAGTCATGCCAAGCTCTTCGCACAGCTCGGCAAATGAGTCTTTAATTGACGAGTCCACTCGCACACTCAGCACAGACGCAACCATGGATACCTCCTGTATGACACTGTCTATATATTATCACACAGACTAGCGCGAGGTCGAGGCGCGGTGTTCGATGTGACCGGGGATCTCGATGCGTTTGGGCGCCAGCTTTGCGGCATCGCCCACCGTAGTGGTAACGACGTCGATGCGCTCGGACAGGCGCTCGACTACGCGCTCGGCAATGGTGATGGTGTCCTGCGCGGCCGTGGTCACACCGCCAAAGAGCACATGGTTCCAGGGGTAGTCGTCAAACGTCGCGATCTTGAGCCCCGCCGGCAGCGAGGGACCAAGCTGCGCCAGCGCCTCGGTCAGGCGCAGGAAGACCAGACCGTTGACAGCGATGAGGCCGAGCTTTTTGCCGGCATAGTCACGCATGGTCTCGTCCAAGCGGCCGATGCCCGTGGCGCCACCGTCGGCCAGGGTGACGACCTCGCCCGCAAGTCCGCGGCGCGAAAGCTCGTCGGTAAAGGCCTCGGCGCGCTCGCGACGCACGGGGCTGTCATCGCTTGCCTCGGTGAGCAGGCACAGGCGCTCGCTGCCAGCGGCAGCCAAGGCGTCTACCAAGCCGGCAACCAGCTCGCGGTTGTTAGATGTCACCAGATCGACACCGCCGGCGGCAACGTCGCGGTCGAGCAGCACAACGGGCAGACGTCCCGCTGCCGTGGCGATCGCCTCGTCATTACCTCCGCAGGTGTTGACGACCAGGCCGTCCACGCCGGCATCGATAAGTCTGGTGAGCGATTCGGCCTCTTTAGCGGGGTCGTTGCCGCTAATGGCCGTCATGAGCGAGCAGCCGCGCGCGGCGGCGCTGGCGGAAAGCCCTTCGAGCATGGCACTCGAGAACGGGTTGGCGATGTCGGCCAGGATCACGCCGATGAGGTTGGTGCGTGAGCTGCGCAGATTGCGTGCGGCGGCACGTGGGCGATAGCCGGTGCGCTTGATAACCGCCGCGATGCGAGCGCGGGTTTCCTCGGTCATCTGCCCGGGGCGGTTGTTGAGATAGCGCGAGACCGTGGCCGGGCTCACGCCCGCCTCGGCGGCAATGTCCTTGATTCTCATCTGCGCCATGGCGCACCCCGTTTCCCAATTGTCGGCAGCCTGAGCCATTTTAGGCATTTTTTTAAAAATCTCGCTTGCAAAACGTTGTAGATGAGTATACTACAACTCGAAACGAAACCGATTTCGTAAACCGATTTCGGCAAGCGTTAGCACGGTGGTGCAAAGATGCACCCTACCGTCTTGGCACCTCCGTGCCAACGCCATATCAAAGGTGTACGCACGAGCAAGAAGGAGCTGCGCGACCATGGGTAAAACGGTTCTTACCTTCGGCGAGATCATGATGAGGCTCTCGCCCAAAGACCATCTGCGCATTGAGCAGGCGACCGAGTTTGATGTCCGCTACGGCGGCGCCGAGGCAAACACCGCGCTATCCCTGGCCTACCAGGGCGACAAGGCCGCTTACGTCTCCGTTGTCCCGGCCAACCGTCTGGGCGAGTGCGCTCTGCGTTCGTTGAAGGTCTATGACGTCGACACCACGCGCGTCGTGCGTCAGGGCGACCGTCTTGGCTGCTATGTGTTTGAGGTCGGCGCCTCGCAGCGCGGCAACGGCTGCGTCTACGACCGCAAGTTCTCTGCCATCAACATGGCCAAGCGCGACGTCTTTGACTGGGACGAGATCCTCAAGGGCATCGATGTCTTCTATTTCTCCGGCGTGACCCCCGCCGTCTCCGATGAGATGGCCGCCGCCTGCAAGGAGGCGCTCGCCGCCTGCCGCGCCAAGGGCATCACCACCGTGTGCGACGTGAACTATCGCGGCAAGATGTGGTCGCCCGAGAAGTCGCAGGTCACCATGAAGGAACTCCTGCCGCTCGTCGATATCTGCATCGCCAACGACGAGGATGCGCCTGCCGGCCTCGGCATGACCTGCGTTTCCGGCTCCCTTGCCCACGGCATCGAGGAGCGCGACACCTATGTCGAGATGGCCCGTCAGATCTGCGCCAAGTACGGCTGCAAAAAGGTCGCTTCGGTCGTTCGCAACATCTCCTGCGTCGAACGCTCCGTCTGGATGGGCATGCTCTTTGACGCCGAAAGCGGTGAGCACTGGTTCTCCCCTGCTCACGACGTACACGTGCTCGAGGGCGTTGCCGCCGGCGACGCTTTCAACGCCGGCCTCGTCCATGCCCTCATCAACGACTTTGACCCGCAGGACGCCGTCAACTACGCAATTGCTGCCTCGATCCTCAAACTCACCATCAAGGGCGATTCCAACCTGGTGACCGCCGACGAGATCGCCGCTGTGGCCAACGCCGCCGACGGTGGCACCCGCGTCGCCCGTTAATTCGTTCCCCATTCCGCGGGCCGCAGCTTTCCAATCCCATACCCCTGCGGCCCGCTCCCCGATTCCTCCGGTCGGGCAAAACCACCAGTCCCATTCCGGTTTTGCCTGGCATTCCCTACATGACTGGTCGAGCAGCCGGTTTTGGAATTGCTTGAACCCCAAGC
>CABURG010000173.1 GCA_902493835.1 uncultured Collinsella sp.
GGGCGCGGTCTCGTTGCCGATGAGCTCGGACTCGTAAATGAACGTATCGTCTCCAAGCGCGTCGTAGGCGGCGACCGGGTTGCCATCGGCATCGCGATATGGCGTGCCCTTAAATACAGCGCCGTCGTATGCCACGAGCTGGCGACCGGTCTCGTTCTCAAAGTAGTAGACGAAAATGCCCTTGAGGGCCGCGCACAGCGGAATGGCGATGACCATGCCGATGGGACCCATGAGTGCCGAACCAATAACGAGGGCCGTCAGGCTCATGATGGGATGCACCTGCACCGAACTCTGCATGACCTTGGGGGAAATGACGTTATCGGTGACGTTTTGGGCCACCATGGTCACAACGAGCGTCCACAACGCCAGCATGGGGCTGAACATAAAGCCGAGCACCGTGGCGATCGCCGCGCTTACCCAGGGACCGACAACCGGGACCAAGTGCATGATGCCGGTAAAGATGGCCATGAGTGCCGAGTAGGGATGGCCAATGAGCGTAAAGCCGATAAAGGCGAGGATGCCACCGCAGATGGACGTAACGACCATGCCGCGCATATAACCGCCGACCGAGCGCGAAAGAATCGCGACCATAAAGCGGTACGAGGTCTCTTTTTCCTGTCCGATGATGGTACAGACCTCGTGGTGCATACGGGGATAATCGCAGGCAAGCCAGTAGGCAAGCACCAAACCCAGGAAGATTACGAACAGCTGCGAGGCCGTGTTGGTAATAAGCGGGAACACGCCGCGACCGAGCTCAGCGGCGATTTGCGATACGTACTTGGACGCCACAGTAACCAGCGAGGACAGATTATCGTCCAAGTACTCCTTGAGCGGCGTGTTGTTGAGCGTCTTAGCGTGCGAAATCATCTCGTTGAGATCACCGCCCGCAACGCGAAGCTGCTCAGGCAGACGGCTCAGGACTTCCATAATCTGACCGAGCAAAATAGGCGACAGGATGCAGACGACGCCGACGAGCACTGCCACAACCACGATCAGCGCGATGAGCGAACCGATGCCACGACCGACGCCGTGATGCTCGAGCCAGTTAGTGATCGGCGACATCACAAAAGCGATGATGGAACCGACAGCGAGAAACTCGATAACCGGCGCCAGGATACCCATAAGGTTAAAGATGACGGCTGCGATGACAATGCAGCCGACGACAGCCCAAATGCGAAGCGTCAGAATACGAGTATCGCGCAGCGTGCGGTCGGTTTGTTGGGGGTGCTCAATCATGAACGAACCATCACTCCGTCGGGGTCGATCTTGTCCTGTATCTTCTTAAGGGTACGGCGCAGCAGGCGCGAAACCTGCACCTGCGAGATACCCAACTTCTTAGCGATCTCGATCTGGGTCATGCCCTTCACAAAGCGCAGCTCGATAACCTCACGCTCGCGCGGCGAAAAATCGCGAATGGCCTCCTCAATCACCAGGCGGTCATCGGTAAAATCGAGCTCGTTGTCGTCATCGGCATAGCGGTCGAGAATCGAGGGGGCGTCATCGGAATCGGACGCGCCAGGAGCCTCGATGGGTACCGAGGTATAGGCCGAAGACGATTCCATGGCCTCCAGCACCTCGTCAACGGTCACGCCCAGGTACTCAGCGATTTCTTCAACCTTAGGCGAGCGCTGCAATTCGTTGGTAAGCTTGTCGGTAGCCTGGTTAACCTTGGCAGAAAGCTCCTGCAGACGGCGCGGCACGCGCACGCTCCAGCCCTTGTCGCGAAAGTGACGCTTGATCTCGCCCAGGATGGTAGGCGTGGCAAATGTCGTGAACTCGAGTCCGCGCTCGGGGTCAAAGCGGTCGATAGCCTTGAGCAAACCCAGATAGCCGACCTGCATGAGGTCGTCGAGCGGCTCGCCGCGGTTCTTAAATTTGTTGGCAAGAAACCTTACCAGGTTCATATGGGACATGACGAGCTGCTCACGTGCGTCCGGATCACCGGTCTCTTTGTAGCGACGAAACAGCTCGCGGGTTTTCTCCTTGTCCCAAGCGGTCTTACCGCTCCGGGAACGTTCGGTCATATTAGATATCCGCCTTGAGGTCGAGGGAAAGCGTCAGGGGCGCCGCAGTCTTTTCGTAGGAATCGCACACGCTTGCCAGAATGAGCTCGGCATACACGGCAGCCTGATCATCCTCATCGACAGTCGCCTGGTCACCAAAGGTAAAGGTCATGCCCACGTGCGATTCGTCGACGTCGAATTTGATCGAAATGTCGTCAGAATCAACGGCCGTGCAGCCAAAGATGAAGGCCTCCTCGGCAGCCATACGGATGTCCTCGATGCGATCGACGGACATAGAGCACAGCGCACCGACATTTGCCGCCGTCATGCGCACAAGGCGCGCGAGACGCGGATCACCGGCAACGCTCAGCGTAATGGGGCAAGTTGCTTCGCTACTCATCGCAGGACTCCTCGGAGGTCTCGGCGGGCGTATAGGTGTAATACTGAGCAGGCTTGGCTGCGGGCTTCTGAGCCACATCCGCACCATCGGCGGCCTCGTCCTCAGCCTCACCAATCAGAACGCGCTCGGTAGGCTGCTCGGCCTCGGTGGCGGCAGCGGCGAGCTTGCGATCGGCGTCGGCTGCAGGAGCCTTCACCTTATTGAAAAGCTTCTGCACGGCGCCAGCAGCAGAATCAGTCACGCTCGACACAGCGTTGCTTGCCTCGGCCATGGTGCCCGTGACCTCAGAGATGTCGCGAACGACCGCCTCAACCTCAACGAGGTTGGACGTCAGGGCGTCAACGGCAGTCTTGCTCGACTTAAGCAGCGGCTCCATCTGGGCAAGTGCGGGCGTAAGCTCGTCAACGGCACCATCGAGCTTTGCCACCACAGGCTGAGCCTCGGCGATGGTGTTGTTAAGGTCGCTCACGGTCTTATCGAGCGAATCAACGACGGTGCGGGTCTTTCGCAGTGTGAGCGCAAGCTCGATAACAGCCCACACACCGGCAACGGCGAGCAGCAGCAGGGCGATTTGAATGGGACTCATACAAGCCTCCCGAAGGAATCGAAATACAGACGCTGTTCATGGTACCCCAAAGAAGGGGAAAGATACCCAAAGGGAATGTGCGAGGTCCCAAGGACCTACTTGGGCGCTCTGCCGCTACGGTCGCGCTCGCTTTGCTCTACGCGCCACTCTTCCCAGCCACGGCCCGCAGGCTGCCAAAACGCACCGCGCTCCAGCCCCTCGGGCAAATAACGCTGATCGACCCAGCCTTCGGGATAATCATGCGGATACTTATACACACCGTATTCGTCGCTGCCCGGGCGATGACGATCGCGCAGATAACTCGGCACCTCGCGCAGCCCACTTGAATGGATATCGGCCAACGCCGCATCGATCGAAGCCTCGCACGCGTTGGATTTAGGCGCCAAGCACACATAGAGTGCAGCCTGAGCCAGGTTAATGCGGCACTCGGGATAGCCAATGACCTCAGCAGACTTAAACGCGGCATGCGCCACCAAAAGCGCCTGCGGGTCGGCGTTGCCAACATCCTCAGAAGCGTGAATCATAATGCGGCGAGCGATAAACTTAGGATCCTCCCCAGCATCGATCATGCGCGCGAGCCAATAGATCGTGGCATCGGGGTCGCTA
>CABURG010000174.1 GCA_902493835.1 uncultured Collinsella sp.
ACGCTGGAACTTATATGCGGCGAGCGCGGCCAGGTGCTGGATGGACACGTCCTCCTTGCCGCCAAAGCCGCCGCCCACAAGCATGGTCTCGACGACCACGCGCTCGGGCTCGTTGTCCCAGCCAAACATGTGGGCACACTCTTTGCGCGTGTCGTAGGCACCCTGGTCGGTCGACTGCACCTTGACGCCGTTCTTGTACGGGAAGGCGACGGCGCACTCGGGCTCCAAGAAGGCATGCTCGGTAAAGGGCGTGGTAAAGCGCTGCGTCACGGTAAACGCGCTTTCTGCCAGCGCCTTGGCGGCGTCGCCGCGCGTCACGTGACGGCTCTGGCACACGTTGTCCTTGAGCTCCACCGTGTTGCCAAAGGCAAAGAAGCTGTCGTGCAGGCGCGGGGCGTCGGCAGCCTTGGCCTCGACAATGTTGCGCACGGGCTCCAGCGGCTCGTAGTCAATCTTTACGAGCTTCTTGGCCTTCTCGAGCGTCGCCTCGTCCTCGGCAACCACCAGCACGATGGCGTCACCCACGCAGCGGGTGATATCGCCCTGGGCGATCATGACGTCCCAGTCCTGGATAAGGTGGCCGACCTGGTTGACCGGCACGTCCTCGGCGCGCAGGATGCCCACCACACCGGGCAGGGCCTCGGCCTTGGAGGTGTCGATGGAGAGCACGCGGGCGCGCGGATACTTGGAGCGCACGGCGCTGGCATAGGTCAGGCCCGGCTGATCGAGCTCGTCGATGTCGTCGGGATACTTGCCCTCGCCGAGCACCTTCTTGCGCACGTCGATACGGAAGGCGCGCTTGCCCACGCCGTAGTCATCGCCGCGCTCCAGGTCCTCATCGATCTGCTTTTCGCCGCGGAGCACCGCAGCGGCCAGCGAGATGCCCTCGATAATCTTTTTGTAGCCGGTGCAGCGGCAGACGTTACCGCGAATGGCGTACTTAATCTGCTCCTCGGTGGGCTCGGGGTCCTCGGCGATGAGCGCTGCGCCCGCCATGACCATGCCGGGAATGCAAAAACCGCACTGCACGGCGCCCACGGCGCCAAAGGCGTACACAAAGGCCTCGCGCACGTCCTCGGGCAGGCCCTCGACGGTTACGATGTTGCGACCGGCAGCAAGAGCAGTGGTCAGAACGCACGCCTTGACGGCCGCACCGTCCACATGGATGGTGCAGGTACCGCAAGCACCTTCGGAGCAGCCGTCCTTGGCGGAATGGATATGCAGGTCGTCGCGCAGGTAGCGCAGCAGCGGTTTATTCTCCGTCGTCGTGCGCTCGACGCCGTTAACGGTAAAAGTGAATTCCTGTGCCATGGTGATTCCCTTCTACACGCCGGCGGCGATGCCGGTGCGGTCGTGGATGGCGCCATGCGGGCAGACGACGGCGCACATGCCGCACGACAGGCAGTCCACGCCGTCGATATGGGCGCAGTTGTCCTCGATGCGGATAGCGCCGGCAGGGCACTTTTTAGCGCACATGCCGCAACCGATGCAGCTCGTGTCGCAGATCTTGCGAGCGATGGCGCCCTTATCTGTGTTGTTGCAGCGCACCAGAATGTTCTGGTAGCCGGGAACGAAGGCAATCACGCGCTGCGGGCACGCCATACCGCACAGGCCACAGCCCGTGCACTTGGAGCGATCCACGCGGGCGATGCCATCGACCAGCGCAATGGCGCCGTGGGGGCAGGCCGTGACGCAGGCGCCACAGCCAATGCAGCCTTCGCTGCAGCGGGCGTCGCCGCCTGCGGAAGCGCAACCACTTCCGCAGGCAACGTAGGCCACGTTATGTTGAATGGATTTGGCCATAAGAGACTCGCCTATTTCTTAAGAAGGTACGAATAGTTGTCGCGCACGGCCCTGATGGTCAGGCGGACGGCCTCGGGAAGACCGGTGTTGACGGCATCGACCGAGACGGTGCGGACCGTGCCGGCGACGCGGACCTTAAAGTGGTCCTCGTCCACGGCCAGGAAGCCCTCGTTCTCGGAGTTCTCCATGTCCTGCTCGCTCCAGAACAGGGTGAGCTTGTCCTTGTAGGGACGACCCTCCTGGTAGGGGCAGAACACGGCGCAGTTACCGCACTCGTTGCACATGCCGTCGACATGGACGACCTGATGCTTGGCCAGGCCCGGCACCTTAATTGCCACGTTGGCGCGGTTGGGGCACACGTCGCAGCAGACCTCGCACACCGAGCCGCAGCCCAGGCAGCGGGTCTTGGTGCAGTTGCGCTTGTCGCGGCACAGCGACCCCTTGCGCTCGTAGCAGGTGTCCTCGCGGCCGGCCTGCTCGTTGCAGTCGGCGTACTTGTTAAAGTCCACGCCGGCGATGGCACGGGCGACCTCCGCGGCGTCGGCGATAGCCTCGACCACGGTGGCAGGACCGCGACGGCAGTCGCCCGCAGCCCAGACGCCCTCAACGCCGGTGGAGGTGGCGGCAAGACGGCCGCGACGGTCGTGCTCGACGCCCGCGGCATCGTAAAGGCTGGCATCGATGCCCTCGCCCACGGCGCAGATCACCGTGGTGGCGGAAAGCTCGACGGTCTCGCCCGTGGCGACGGGACTGCGACGGCCGCTTGCATCCGGCTCGCCGAGCTCCATAACGTCGCAGGTCAGCACGGAGCCGTTGAGCGCCTTGGGCGCCAGCAGCTCGCAGAACTCAACGCCGTCGGCAAGAGCAAGATCGAGCTCTTCCTCGTCGGCGGGCATCTGCTTCTTGGTGCGGCGATACACCAGGCGCACGTTCTTCACGCCGGCCAGGCGCTTGGCCACGCGGGCCGCGTCCATGGCGGTGTTGCCGGCGCCAATGACCACGACGTCCTCGCCCAGTTCGAGTTTCTCGCCCTTCTTGGCGGCCTCGAGGAACTCCAGCACATCGAGCTCGGCACCCTCGCCCAAGCCCGCAGAGCCGGGCATCCAGGCACCGGTGGCCACGACCACGTCAGTAAAGCCTTGAGCCTTGAGTTCGTCGATGGAATCAACGCGAGCGTTGAGCTGCACCTTGGCGCCAAAGGCCAGGCAGAGCTCGGCATCGTGGGAGATATCGTCGCTGGCGATACGGAACTCGGGGATCACGTGACGGACCACGCCGCCGAGAGAGTCGCGGGCCTCGAAGATGGTGACGGGCACGCCGGCACGCGTCAGGAAGAACGCCGTCGCCAGGCCGGCCGGGCCGCCGCCGATAACGGCAACGTTGCGCTCGCCGTCGTTTGCGATGGCCTGGGCGCGCAGCTTGGGCAGCACGGCGGTCATGGCCTCGCGGGCGGCCTTGAGCTTGCTGGCGCGAATCTGGGCGCCCTCGGGCTCGTAGAACGCACGCTCGCAGGCACGGCCGCAGGGATGCGGACAGATGGTGCCGGTAATGAACGGCAGGGCGTTGCGCTCGATGATAATGTTGAGCGCGTCCTCGTAGCGACCCTCGTCAACAGCCGCCAGGTAGGCGGGAATATCCTGCTGGATGGGGCAGCTCGTGCGGCACGGCGTGGTAAAGCAGTCGGAAAGCGGGCTCTTACCGGCGACCTTGCGATCGGGCAGCGGGCGCAGCGGCTTCTTATAGAGCGGGTTGGTAA
>CABURG010000175.1 GCA_902493835.1 uncultured Collinsella sp.
AAGCGTCGTCGCGCTCGATGACACCGCAGGTCTTGGTGTTCTTGTAAGCGTTGTAGATGTACTCAGCGGCGTAGTGGTTCTTGATGACCTTGTCCTCGAGAACGCCACGGCCGGTCTCCTCGATGGCGAGCTTGGCCAAAGGAATACGAGCCTTGTTGGCGGCCATAGCAGCCTCGTAGAAGATCTTGTCTACCTGCTCCTGAGTGTACTCAGCGAATTTAGCCTGGGCCTCACGCATAGATTTGAGTTTGGCCTCAAGCGCCTCCACGTTGTCCACGATGGCGGGAGTAGTGTTTTCCGGTGACTTTTTCACCATTTGTGTCTCCTTGCGATCGGAGATTTACCCTACAAGATGCATGATAGCAAGAAATAATTCGGTGAACGGGCAGATTCCCGTAAAAGACAAACTAAAACGCTTCAATCAAATGAACCGTTTCAACTAAATCTATCTGCCCTGCGCATCGCCCCGCTCATTGGGGACAGACTTACATGAGTGCTTTCACTCATGTAAGTCTGTCCCCAATGAGTACAAAAAGGCGCCCTCCGTAGGGGAGGGCGCCTTTGGTAAGTTCTATGTGAACGCGAGGTCTTTGGCCCGGAGAGTCCGAGGTACTTGTTGGTAAGACCTTATTTAGGAGCGCGCAACCTTGCCGGACTTGAGGCAGGTGGAGCAAACGTTCATCTTGCGACGGTGACCGTCGACGACGACGTAGACGCGCTGGATGTTGGGGCGGAACTTACGGTTGGTGACGCGGTGAGAGTGGCTGATGGAGCGACCGGCAACGGGGTGCTTACCGCAAACTTCGCAAACTTTGGACATAACTGACCCTCCTTGGGCGACAAACGAACATGTCGCGTTAACAAACAAGCCTGAACTATAGCACAGAAGCAGCTCCCTGTGCGTAATCTACACAGAGATATTTCTCTTTTGGCGATAGTGCTCACGCCACGGCCCTGGACGTAGATCCGATTTGCGTGCAGCAGAGGGGATTATGCCAGCTCGTGCGTACGTTTTCAAGCTCGTCCCACAAATATATATAGGTTTATTGAGCATTGGGCTCCGTTTACGGATTGCTCTGTATTTATGCTCGCAATTAAGTTCGAGGTTGGCTACACTATCCCTTGACCATTAAAGGGGTACGAGATACCCACATGGAATTACATAGCTGCCAATGAGCAGCCCTTCCTGTGGGTGTCTGGTCCGCTTTGAGCGGTCGGGCATCTATTTTTTTGACTGTGTCAGCAGTCAAGACATGTGAGGAAGGAGATCGATGGGCACGACTTCCCCCAAGGCGGTCATCATGGACGAGACCGCCGTCAATCGAGCGATGACCCGCATCGCGCACGAGATTCTCGAGCGCAACGAGGGCTGTGAAGACCTCGCTCTGGTCGGCATCGTCACGCGCGGCGACCTTCTGGCAAAGAAGCTCGCTGAGGAGATCAAGGAGATTGAGGGCGTCGAAGTTCCGCTCGGCAGCCTCGACATCAGCTTCTACCGCGATGACTATGCGACCAATTTCGCTCCCGCGATCCACGCTACCAACATTCCCTTCAGCGTCGACGGCAAGCGCGTCGTGCTGGTGGACGACATCCTGTACACGGGCCGTACCATTCGCGCCGCTCTGGACGCCGTCATGGATCTGGGCCGTCCGAGCCGCATTGAGCTGGCAGTTCTCGTTGACCGCGGTCACCGCGAGCTTCCCATCTCGCCGGACTTTGTCGGCAAGAACGTTCCCTCGTCGCACGAGGAGAACGTGCACCTATATATGAAGGAAGTCGACGGCCGTACCGCTGTCGAGATCAACGACGTCGCGCCGGGCTCCCATGTGGGTTCTGCGCCGCTGGGAGGTGAGTAGTACCGTGGCGTTCAACCATAAGCACCTGATCGACATTACCGAGTACTCCGAAGAGGACATCAAGCTCATCCTCGAGACCGCCAAGGCGTTCTCCGAGGTCAACGAGCGTGCGATCAAGAAGGTCCCCACGCTCAAGGGCAAGACCATCGTCAACATGTTCAACGAGCCCTCGACGCGCACCCGCAGCTCCTTCGAGCTCGCCGAGAAGCGTCTTTCGGCCGACAGCCTCAACTTTGGCGGCTCCTCGACCTCCACGGTCAAGGGCGAGAGCCTCGTCGATACCGTCGAGACCCTCAACGCCTATAAGATCGACTGCATCGTCGTGCGCGACAAGCACGCCGGCGCGCCCTACATCGTCACGCAGAACTCGCCCGCGAGCGTCATCTGCGCCGGTGACGGCAAGCACAACCACCCCACGCAGGCCCTGCTCGACCTGTACACCATTTGGCAGCACAAGGGTGACTTCCATGGTCTGAAGGTCGCCGTTGTCGGCGATATCGCCCACTCCCGCGTTTGCGGCTCGCTGATTCCCGCCCTTAAGATCATGGGCTGCGAGACCTACGCCGTCGCCCCCGGCACGCTGCTGCCGCCGGCGCCCGAGGTCCTGGGCTGTGACCACGTGACGAGCGACCTCGATTCCGTCCTGCCCGAGCTGGACGTCGTCTACATGCTGCGCGTGCAGCAGGAGCGCCTCGAAGGTGCCCCGTTCCCGACCATTCGCGAGTACCACAAGCTCTTCGGCCTGACCAAGGACCGCGAGAAGCTCATGAAGCCCGATGCGATCATCTGCCACCCGGGCCCCATCAACCGCGGCGTTGAGTTCGACTCCTATATGGCCGACCACCCGCAACGCTCCGTCATCCTGGAGCAGGTCTACGCCGGTATCTGCGTGCGTATGGCTATCCTGTATCTGCTGCTTGGAGGTGCCGATAATGGCCTTGCTTCTTAAGAATGCCCACGTCGTCGACCCGTCCGTCGAGCTTGACGGTGTCGTTGACGTCCTGATTGACGGCGACAAGATCGCCGAGGTCGGCGAGAATCTCGCCGTCGAGGGAGCCGAGGTCCGCGACCTTTCCGGCAAGTACCTCGTCCCCGGCCTGGTGGATATGCACGTTCACCTTCGCGAGCCCGGCTATGAGGTCAAAGAGGACATCGAGAGCGGCACCCGCGCAGCTGCCAAGGGCGGCTTTACCGGCGTGTGCGCCATGCCCAACACCGATCCCGTCACCGATAACGGCACCGTCGTGGAGTTCGTCAAGTCCCGCGCTGCCGAGGTCGGTCACTGCCGCGTCTATCCGTCGGGCGCCATGACCCGCGGTCTTAAGGGCGAGGCCATGTCCGAGATGGGCGATATGGTCGCCCACGGCGCCGTCGCCTTCACCGACGATGGCCGCGGCGTGCAGGGCGCGGGCATGCTCCGTCGCTGCATGGACTACGGTAAGATGTTCGGCAAGGTCTTTATGAGCCACTGCCAGGACGAGGACGTGGTCGGCCACGGTCAGATCAACGAGGGCAAGGTCTCGACCCGTCTGGCTCTCGAGGGTTGGCCGGCTGCCGGCGAGGAGCTCCAGATCGCCCGTGACATCGAGATCGCTAAGCTGACCGGTGCCAAGCTGCACATTCAGCACATCTCCACCGCCCATGGCCTGGAGATCGTGCGTGCCGGTAAGGCCGCTGGCGTTCAGGTTACCTGC
>CABURG010000176.1 GCA_902493835.1 uncultured Collinsella sp.
CAGGGCATCGGCAGGCGCATCGTCGAGCAGGCGCCCCGCCTCGGCACGGCTGATGCCCGGACGCGCCAACATGGGGTTGGCCGCCACGCCGGCCACAGCATCGTCATTGAGCGCACGGAAGAGCTCCGACATAAACCATGTTTGATACCCTTCCGGATAGTCACTCCAGGTACCACCGAGCACAATGAGCTCGATCTTGTCGGTTGCATGCCCCATTTGCGAAAGCGCCGTCAAACGGGCGCTCACCTGCAGATACGGGTCAAAGCAATTTTGTTCCGCACGGGCGCACGCCGGCTCGGCGTGCAGATAGCTTTTGGGCATGCGCAGATCGTTGGGGCAAAACAGACAATCGCCCGAGCACGGCCACGGCTTGGTGATGACGGTAATGGTCGCCACGCCCGAAGCCGTTCGGCGCGGCTTCATACGCAGCACCTGCAGCAGTTGACGCTCCAACCCGGCATCGACATTCCACCCAGCCCAACGAGCCGGCTCCTCACGTTTAACCCGCTGGTAGAACGGCAGCAGACGGCGCTTGGCCAAATCGCGTTTGTCGGCACCCTCACGGCGCGCCTCGGCATGTATCAGTTTGACGAGCGCTTTGTCATCCACGGTCTCGCCGCGACGCAGAGCCTCGAGTATGTTCAAGATAATCTGTTCCATGCCCCCATTGTAAAGGCAAAGGCGCCGGAGCCGATCTCGGCTTCGGCGCCTTCATCAAACAGCGCGTCTATATCTTCGCCTAGGCTTTCGTCTGCCTCACTACTCCGAATCAAACGACATGTCGCCCGAACCGACCTCAAAACGATACGTGGCAGACTTGTCACCGTTATCGAATTCAAGATTCAAAATGGTCTCGCCGTCGTAGCCAAGCGGAAGGAAATCGCTCTCGAAGTCGCCGCTGCCCAAGGTGAGGCTCGCCTTAAAGCCCGTCGAGTTCGGAACCGTCATCTCCACATCGCCCGAGCCCACACTCACGTCCATCGACTTCGCGGGGGCCTGGTAGAGCTCGAACGTTACATCGCCCGACCCGACCTCTGCACTAAGCGCATCAGTCACGCTGCCCGCAAACTCTACATCTCCCGCACCCAGGAAAAGGTCGAAACCATCACAGGTGACACCGGCAATCTGCAGATCACCCGAGCCCACGTGCGCGTTGACTCCCTTCAAATGTTCGGCAACACGGCGCGGCAGCTCAACCGTAACCGAGCGGTCAATTGCCTTACCGTCATCACTTCCAAACTGAGAAACCTTGAGCGTCGAGTCCTCGACGGATGCGATGTTCTGCGTCGCGGCCTTGGAGGCATCCATACCCTCGGCAACGCGACCCCGCTCAATAACGCGAGCCTTGTTGCCATCAACAACCTTGACGTCCACCGAAGCCGCATTGATATCGAAATCGAGGTAGCGGAACTCATCGGCATCAAAAGTCGTGCTCGAAAGCTGCTGAGGCCGAGCGGAATAGTTACCGCTATCCAAGAGATCATCGTCGTCAAACATATCGTCAAAATCAGACAAAGCGCCGGATAGAATACCGGTCGTACGCACCATATCGGAATGAGCCAATAGCCGCGAAATGCCAAAGGCAAGCCCAATGATGAGCACAAACGCTCCGATGCCAACGCCCAAGCGTACCTTGGATTCATGTGAAAGCTTCATCATTCATCACCTTCTTTGGCACTCGACTCAGCGGTGGTCGCGGCAGCCATGTCAGCGTCAACCGCTGTGAAAACGTCCTCCCCCTTAGTCCTAGCGACCGCCGGCGCCGGACCAACCTGGATATCCCCGCGCGCCCAATCGCCATCGAGCGCACGCGCCACCCAGTGATAGATGGGGATCGTAAAGAAGATCAGCGCGGCAAAGGGACCGGCACCAAACAGGAACATCAGCAAAAAGAACAGTAGCCAACACACGGCCCAATACGGGAACGACTGGAACGGACCCTTCACCGGAGTCGAGCCAACCGCGGTGCCACTCGTCGCCTGCGCCGTAGCGGCATTGGCGGCCTGTGCACTCCAGCTTGCCGCTTGCGCCGCCTTGGCGGCGGCGTCACTCGCCTGTGTTGCCGCCTCGGTTGCGCGTACCGCCGCTTCATGGGTACGGGCGCGCTCTGCCGCCTCGGCCTCGCGCTGACGGGCACGGTCCTCGTTCTCAAACTCGATATCGTCCTCGATCTCATCGCTCGGATTGAGCAGCTCGTCCAAGCTCACGCCATAGAGCTTGGCGAGCGAGATCAGGTTCTCGGTATCGGGCGAGCTCTCCGCGCGCTCCCATTTACTGACCGCCTGGCGCGACAGCCCCAGCTTTCGTGCCAGCCCTTCTTGGCTAAAGCCTTTGCTGCGGCGAAGGTCGGCGAGCCGCTGCGCAGTTTCTACATTCATGGTTCCTCCTATGTGATGCCAGCCGTGCCGCCGGACCGTTTTTGTTCTTAAGGCGCCTTGCACAGTTAAAAATGTATCCGCCACCGCCAAAAACATGCCACCTATTTTAGTGAGATTTTTGACAACCGGCGGTTGCGGGCATATATGAGCTGCGGAAATGTGTCCAAACAAAGCAATGACCCGTAGCTTGGTTGTCCCCGTTGCTGCGTTAACGGTAGTATGGTCGTACCGTTTATTCCGCACCGCCAACGGAGGGAGTCCCGCGCCGTGAACCGCGATTTCGCCTCATCGCTCATCCAGCTCAACAACACGTTCTATCGCGAGCACTCCGCTTCCTTCTCCGATACGCGCCAGGCCCCGTGGCCCGGCTGGGTGCGCACCATGGATATCGCGCTCGGGCAGCTCGACGTCGCCACGATCGAGCATCCCGTCCGTGTCTTCGACCTCGCCTGTGGCAACATGCGATTCGAGAACTTTGCCGCCGGCGGCGCACTTGCCGCCAAGGGCGTCGACGGCGCAAACCCCTCGGCAGATGCCAGTTGCCCGTTTGAGTTCTATGGTGTCGACTCGTGTCAAGACCTGGCCATCGATGCACATGGCCACGCGCTGCGCATTCCCAACCTGCACTTCCAGGAACTCGACGTGCTCGACGCCCTCATGAAGCTCAACCCCGCCGAGACGCCCGACGTGCTTTTCGACGCCCCGCTCGCCGACATCTCGGTCTGCTTTGGCTTTATGCACCACGTGCCGTCGTGCGAGTACCGCGTACGCGTACTCGACGCCTTGGTGCGGCAGACGCGCCCGGGCGGCATCATCGCCATCAGCTTTTGGGAGTTTATGAACGACGAGCGCATGGCGCGCAAGGCCGTTCGAGCCGAAGCCCGCGCCGAGCTCACCCCGCCGTTTGAGGGTTACGATTCCGCGCAGTTTGAAGCCGGCGACCACCTCATTGGCTGGCAAAACGACCGCCACGCCTACCGCTATTGCCATCACTTTGACGATCAGCAGATCACCGACCTGGTGCGCGGCGTCCGTACGTTCTACAAGAGCGGCGAGGTCCCCGTGCGCGAGCTTGAGCGCTTCCATGCCGACGGTCGCAGCGGA
>CABURG010000177.1 GCA_902493835.1 uncultured Collinsella sp.
CGGCTCTCGCAGCAGCCTGGACCGCGTCAACAAGCAACTTTCGGCCTCGCGCGGCACGTTTCGCCAAAAGGTGCATATCGGTGTGCTCGTGGCTACTGTGGCGCTCGTTGCCTACGGTGCCATCATCATCTGGTCGGCTTCGCAGTTTAAGGCCGATGCCTCGTTCTCACGCCATCTGCTGGGAATTGGCATCGGAGCGGTGCTGGCGGTGCTGGTCTGGCGTACCGATCTGCGCGGTATTTCCAATTTCTCGACGGCGTTGCTCGTCATCGACCTGATCGTGATCCTCTCGCCCAAGATTCCGGGTCTGTCCTATACGGGCGGTCTGGGCATGACGGGCTGGATCAAGATTCCCGGTATTGGCTTGACATTCCAGCCGGTTGAGCTTGCCAAGCTCATCACCATTTTCTTTATTGCTACGCTTGGCTCGCAGTATAACGGTCGCATCGATACCGTTCGCGACTACGTCAAGCTCTGCGGCATGCTGTCCATTCCGTTTTTAGCCGTCGTTGCCATGGGCGACCTGGGCTCGGGCCTGGTCGTTCTGGTTTCGGGCGCCATCGTCATTTGTATGAGCGGTGCACGCCGCGAATGGGTGCTGTCGACCCTGGCCCTGCTCGTGGGCCTGGTGGCCCTCGTCCTGGCGCTCGATTCGGTCTTTGATTCGTTGCTCGGCCACGATGTGCTCATTAAGCAGTATCAGATGAACCGTCTGACGGTCTTTATCGACCCCGATAATGCCGATTCGGACGATGCCTACAACCTGCAGCAGTCGCTTATCGCCGTTGGCTCGGGCGGCTTCTTTGGTAAGGGTTTGGGCCATGCGACGCAGTCGGCCGGCGGCTTTCTGCCTGAGTTCCACACCGACTTCGTCTTCGCCTTCCTGTCCGAGACCTTTGGCTTCTGCGGCTCCTTTTTGCTGCTGTGCCTCTACGTGCTGCTCATCTTCTCGACGATCCGCGTTGCCTTTAAGTGCGAGTCTCTGTTCCTACGCTTATCATGCGTAGGCATCGTTGGCATGTGGGCGTTCCAGACCTTCGAAAACATCGGCATGTGCATCGGCATGATGCCGATTACCGGTATTCCGCTACCGTTTATTAGCTTCGGTTCGTCTTCGATGATGATTCAGCTGCTGACGGTGGGTATCGTACAATCCATATGGCGGCATCGTTCTGGCGCCGCGTAACCGCTGGAGGGGTTTGCTATGAAAATTCCCGTAGATAAGCTGACCCGCGCTTTTAAGATGGGCGCGTCCGTTAAGAAGGATTCCGATACGCCGGTGCGCGTCTCGGTCTATCTGGATTCGTCCGCCTCGTGCTTTCTGGCCGAGACGGTGCGTGATGCCTTTGTGCCGCAGACGACCTCGGGCATTGTGCGCGTCGAGCGTCTGGGGGAGGAACGAATTGCTCCAAAGACCGATACCGATGTGGTGCTGGTGCTCTCGTGTGGTTCCGACCGCTTGGAGAGTGCCGTGCAGGAGCTCGTGATCGCCGGCGCGCCCGTGTGCGTGCTTGCCGAGTCTGCTGTGGAGGTGCCGTTTATCGAGGAGTCCACGCCCATGCTCGGCGTGGTAGCGGCAACCGATAAGACGTATCTGCTCGAGACGCTTGCCCGCTGGATTCTCGATCGCACCGACAAGGAAACGGCTTTTGCGGCGAACTTTGCCTTCATGCGCATCGCGGCGGCCAATCGTATCATCACCTCGTGCGCGCTCACCAATATGGCGACCGGTGCGCTGGTGTTTTTGCCGGGCGCCGATTATCCCGTTATGGCGCTGGCGCAGGTGGGCATGCTCTTTGAGCTCGCTGCCGTCTTTGGACGCGGCATTAAGCCTGAGCGCGGCTACGAGGTCGCGGGCGTGCTTGCCGGCGGTCTTGCGATCCGCGCAGTCACCCGCGCGCTCGTCAAGCAGACGCCGCATATTGGGTTTGCCGTCAAGGCGCTCACTGCTGCCGCGGGCACCTATGGCATGGGCCGTGCGCTCGTTTCGCTCTACGAGCGCGATGTCGACTATAGTCGTGCCAACGAGGTGGTTACTGCCACGTTCTCCCGCGTTCGCGATCTGGTGACCACGGTCGCGGGCGCTACCCGTCCCATGGCGTCCTATCAGGACGCATCCGATCTCGCTGCTTAGGGGTTTTCCGTTGCGCGTTGCATACCAAGACTGTTTCCATTTAATTGAGCCGTTACTCGCCAAGGTCGAGAAGCCGAGTCGCTATATCGATCACGAGTGGGGCACGCTTTCCAAGCCCGATGCCGACTACCGTTGCTGCCTGATCTATCCGGATGTGTACGAGGTCGGTCTGCCCAACCAGGGTATCGCCATCCTCTACAACATCCTTAACCAGGCCGAGGGCATCTCCTGCGAGCGCGGTTATGTGCCGTGGCCCGATATGGGTGACGCCATGCGCGAGGCGGGCATTCCGCTGCTGTCGCTCGAGGGTGCAGCGCCGGTCGCTTCGTTTGATATCGTCGGCCTGCATGTGCCGCACGAGATGGCGGTGACGAACTTCCTCGAGGCACTCGACCTCGCTGGCATTCCGCTGTTAGCGGCCGAACGAGGCGAAGACGACCCCATCATCATTGCCGGCGGCCCCTCGGTGTACAACCCCGAGCCGTACGCGGCCTTCTTCGATGCCATCCTCATCGGTGAGGGTGAGGAATCGCTGCTCGAGACCTGCCAGCTGCATCGCCGCCTGCGTGACGAAGGAGTCCCGCGCGCGCAGATTGTCGAGCAGCTTGCATCCATTGCCGGCAACTACGTGCCGTCGCTCTATGAGGTGCGTCACGACGAGCCCTGCTCGCCGCATGGCTACACCGTGCCGCGTGAGGGCAAGGATGCGCCGACCGTGGTCTACAAGCGCGTCGTCGAGGATTTCGGCGCCACGAATCCGCTGTCGCAGTCGTGCGTGCCCTATGCGCAGCTGGTTCACGACCGCCTGTCTATCGAGATCCTGCGCGGCTGCGCCCGCGGCTGTCGTTTTTGCCAAGCCGGTATGACGTATCGCCCGGTGCGCGAGCGCTCGGCCGACCAGATCGTCTCGTCGGTGATTCAGGGTCTGGAAAAGACCGGCTATGACGAGGTGTCGCTGACCTCGCTCTCCACGACCGACCACTCCTGCATTCGCGACGTGCTCGGCAGGCTCAACCGTCGCCTGGAGGATACGGGTATTCGCGTGTCTATTCCGTCGCAGCGCTTGGATTCGTTTGGCGTGGATATGGCCGAGTCGGTCGCCGGCGAAAAGAAGGGCGGCCTGACGTTCGCGCCCGAGGCCGGCAGCCAGCGCATGCGCGACATCATTAACAAGAACGTGACCGAGGAGGATCTGGACCGTGCGGCCAAGGCGGCCTTCGAGGCCGGCTGGAACCGCATGAAGCTCTACTTTATGATGGGGCTTCCCGGCGAGCGCGACGAGGACATTGTGGCCATCGCCAATCTGGCCGATCACGTGCTGGAGCTCGGTCGTTCCGTGGTGCC
>CABURG010000178.1 GCA_902493835.1 uncultured Collinsella sp.
GAGGCCTCGCGGCCTCCCCCTTTTTGCGTTGTATACACGTTGTACTTTGGGACCTAGCTCCCCCGTATGTGCTCTTACTGTTTGGCTGTATTTTGAGTCCATCTAGTGTATTTGAGCGATAATTACTCGCATTGGCGTTAGGGAGGGCTTGATGTTTACCGTATTTGTCTTGGGCAATATTGCTTCGGGTAAGTCGACTGCCTGCCGCTATTTCGAATCTCGTGGCGCTATGCTTATCGATCTGGATGAGCTTGCAAAATCGCTGTATGTGCCGGGCTCTGATATCGTCAATACACTTGCGGATGAATTCGGTTGGGACATTTTGGATGAGGAAGGCGGCATTCGCCGCGGCATCCTCGCTTCTCGAGCTTTCGCTTCTCCTGATTCGGTCGCACGGCTCAATGACATCGTGCATCCCATTCTGATTGAACAGCTTTCGCTTAGGATTCTCGATCCGGTTTGTTGTACTGTTTCATCTCCCCGTTATCCTTTTGCGGTGGTCGAGGTTTCTGCTCCGACTGGTTTTGAGGATGCATTTGGCTTGGCTGATGAAATTTTGGTCATCAGCGCCCCTTTGTCAGTTCGTCGCGAGCGCGCTATTCAACGTGGCATGGAGCCATCTGATTTCGATGCCCGTTCTGCTTGCCAGCCCGAAGAGTCTGTGCTGTGCAATCTCGCTACAACTGTGATTGACAATGCGGCAGACGATAACTCGCTCTTTGAACAACTGGACGCATGGCTTTCGCGCCATGGGTTCGGGGATGTAGTGGATAAGGAGGAGGCCGATGCCTAAGACACGTTTCCTTACGTGGTATCGCCTTATACCGCTGGCTGCCGTTTTTGCCTTCGGCCTTATCTCATTCGTTTACTCGTATGCTCCTGCCGCTTTCTTTAAGCCGCTGTATCCGATTGACTACGAGGCGTATGTAAAGCAATCCAGTATTTCGCATAATCTGGATCCGTATCTGGTGTGCGCTGTCATTAAGTCTGAATCGAATTGGGATCCCGAGGCCGAGTCGAATCAAGGTGCTCAGGGATTGATGCAGCTGATGCCCGAGACTGCCCAGGATATGATCGCCAAGGGCCTTGTCGACGGTGGCGAGTATTCGGCCGACAACCTTAACGATCCGGCTACGAATATCGAGTTTGGCTGTGCGTATCTCTCGTATCTTCTAGCGTATTTTAACGGGTCGACTGACAGTGCCATTGCCGCCTATAACGCCGGCATGGGCAATGTCGACGGATGGGCGCAGCAGAGTACGTCGCTTCATAATGCAATCACCTTTCCCGAGACGCAGGCGTATCTGATTCGTGTCAATAATGCCTGGGTTCGCTACAAGACCCTCTATCCCGATCGGTTCGTATAGGACTATGCCTGCCGCCTGCGTATACTGCAGATATATGAGTTAGGAGTATCCATGGCGGAATTTGAAGTAGAACGCGTTGGTGGTGAACTTAAGCGCTTTGGCGTTGAAGGCTCTGACGTGCCGTTTAAGGTCATGTCTCCCTATGAGCCTGCCGGTTCCCAGCCTAAGGCCATTGAGTCGCTTGTGCAGGGCGTGAGGGACGGAGACCGCTATCAGGTTTTGCTGGGCGTGACTGGTTCGGGCAAGACCTTCACGATGGCAAAGACTATTGAGGCCCTGGGAAAGCCGACGCTGGTCATGGCTCCGAATAAAACGCTCGCCGCTCAGCTTGCGAGCGAGCTCAAAGAGTTCTTTCCCAACAACGCTGTGGTCTACTTCGTCTCGTACTACGACTACTATCAGCCCGAGGCGTATGTGCCGCAAAGCGATACATATATCGAGAAAGACTCCTCGATTAACGAAGAGGTTGAGATGCTGCGACATCAGGCGACCGCATCGCTACTCTCTCGACGTGATGTGATCGTTGTCGCATCGGTCTCGTGTATCTATGGCATTGGCTCTCCTGAGGACTATGCGGGTCTGGCTCCAAACGTCGACAAGAAGGTGCCGCTCGAGCGCGATGACTTTATCCATGCACTTATCGACATTCAATATGATCGCAATGACTATGACCTGGCACGCGGCACGTTCCGCGTGCGCGGCGATGTTGTCGACGTGTATCCGCCTTATGCCGAGCATCCGTTGCGGTTTGAGTTCTTTGGCGACGAGGTCGAGCTGATTGCCGAGATCGATGAGGTCACCGGTGAGATGCTTCGTGAGTACGAGGCCATCCCCGTATGGCCGGCATCGCACTACGTGACCGAGAAGCCGAAGGTCAAGGCGGCTCTGAAATCGATCAGCGAAGAGTGCGAGAAGCGCGTGGCGGAGCTCAAGGCGACCGACAAGTTGCTCGAGGCGCAGCGTCTGCAGCAGCGCACCGATTATGATCTTGAGATGCTCGAGACGATGGGCTTTTGCAACGGCATCGAGAACTACTCGCGTCATCTGGACGGTCGCAAGCCGGGTGAGCCGCCGTTTACCCTAATCGATTACTTTCCCAAGGATATGCTCTGCATCATCGATGAGAGCCATGTGACGGTGCCGCAGATTCGCGGCATGCACGAAGGTGACCGCTCGCGTAAGGTGACGCTGGTGGAACACGGTTTTCGCCTGCCCTCGGCGCTCGATAACCGCCCGCTTCGTTTCGATGAGTTTGAGGCAAGGATACCCCAGTTTATCTATGTTTCGGCCACGCCGGGCGACTACGAGCTGCGGGTGAGCCAAAACGATGTGGAGCAGATTATTCGTCCGACTGGCCTGCTCGACCCCAAGATTGACGTGCGTCCAGTTCACGGCCAGATTGACGATCTTGAGGACGAGATTCGCGAGCGCGTTGCCCGCAAGGAGCGCGTGCTGGTGACCACGTTGACCAAGCGCATGGCCGAGGACCTGACCGACCATCTGCTCGACGCAGGCATTAAGGTCAATTACATGCACTCTGATACGGCGACAATGGACCGTGTCGAGATCCTGCGAACGCTGCGCGAGGGCAAGATCGATGTTCTCGTTGGTATCAACCTGCTTCGCGAGGGCTTGGATCTTCCCGAGGTCTCACTGGTGGCAATTCTCGATGCCGATAAGGAAGGCTTCTTGCGCAACCGCCGTTCGCTGATTCAGACGATTGGCCGCGCGGCCCGTAACGCCGATGGCGAAGTCATCATGTATGCGGACGTTGTGACCGATTCGATGAAAGAGGCCATCGAGGAGACGCAGCGCCGTCGCGAGATTCAGATGGCATATAACGAAGAGCATGGCATTGTGCCCAAGACAGTGCGCAAGGCCATCAACGACATCTCAAGTTTTATTGCCGAGGCCGAAAAAACCGTGGGTTCCAAGGGGCGCTCGAAGGGCGATTCTCTTGGTCATGGCGCATTCTATACGCCCGATGAGTCGGGCGAGGGCGGCGTGCCGGAAACGGTGGCGCCCGAGCAGACACTTGCGGAGCAGTTGGAAGAACTGCCGCATGACGAGCTTGTGCGGATCGTCGAAACCATGGAAGAGGATATGC
>CABURG010000179.1 GCA_902493835.1 uncultured Collinsella sp.
CCTTTCGTCGAATATCTAGGCACTGACGATTTTAGGCGATGGCCCTCCCTTGCTTCTTACACCACGACTGTACGCGCCACCCTGCCGACTATGTGAAGCACGCGTATTTGCTCGTTTTGATGAAAACTAGGGTGCAGCCATAAGGCTGCGCCCTAGTTTACTGCGTGTCGGTGTGCCCAGACGGATTGCGCTGTGCCTGGCAGGCGCTCCCGCAGATGGATCGGTTATTTCGCGAATAGGTTCTTGAGGTTGAACTCGGCCTGAACCGTGCGGAGCATGAGGTCGGTGTCGTCCAGACCCAGATGCTGCTCGTTGGCATCGGCGGCGAGGGTGCCACGGCGGCGCGCCCAGTTCTCGAGCGCGGCGGGCGCGGACTCGCGGGGGAGCGAGCGCACGTCGGCGTCCAAGCTGCGGCAGATCTGGCGCGAGTCGATGACGATAATCTTGCCGGCGCGGCGTGCCTCGGCGTAACCGTCCAGATGAATTTTGAACCAGCTGTCCTCGAACGCGGCGTTATGCGCCATGTACGGGTACTTCTTCATAAGCTTGAGCAGCTGCTTCTGCAATTCCTTGTTCTCGCGGAAGGGCGTTTTGCCGTCGATGTCGTCCCAGGTGATGTGGTGGATAATCGACAGCGGCACATCCTCGCCGCGGTAGATATCGGGCAGGCCGCAGTAGTGTGCCTCGGCGTCATGCGGCACGGCGTCGCTGGTGAGGTCCATGATTTCCCAGCCCACGTTGATGATATAGCCGCGCTCGGGTGCACGGCCGGTGGTCTCGATGTCGATACCGAGCACGGTGCCCTGGATGGGCTTGCGGGCGTAGGCCACGCCGAGCGCGTCGCGGTCGCCGCGGATCTCGCGCATGACCGACGCGGCGGTGCGCTTTTGCATCTTACCGATGGCGGCGCAGGTGTCGGCATCGGACAGGCCGCGCGAAAGCGTCGCGGGCGTCACGTTGCGCAGGCGCGCCTCGCCAATCTGGTCGCACAGGTCGCGGTTGCGGTCAGCCAGGTCGCGTACGGTGGCAAAGTCGAAGCTGGGGTCGCCCTCGGCGGTAAAGTACTCGGTTTCGAGCACCTTAAGGGCCTCCTCGCCCTTCTGGCGCTCGGACTCCATGGCGCCGTGATCGCCATAGATAAACATGGGAATAAACGGCTGGCGCTCGTATTCGAGTGCTTGTGAAACGTTCATATAACTGCTCCTTGGACGGGCCGCAGCGCGCGGCTCGGGTTCATTGAGATGTGGCGAGATGATAGTTTACCATGGGCAACTATTGGCATCGCGCCTAGGACAACTACAATACCCTAGTTGACCGCTAGGACTTTTACAATGCTGCCGAAAGACGCGAAAGGTTCCATCCGTCATGGATTTGCTGATTGATATTCTGCTCGACGCCGGCAAGGACACGCTCTCGCTTGTGCCGTTTTTGTTGGTGACGTATCTGGCCCTCGAGACCTTGGAGCACGTCGCGGGCGACCGCGTTAACGGGGCCATCAAGCGCGCCGGCGCCGCGGGTCCCGTGGTTGGCTCGTTGCTGGGTATGGTGCCGCAGTGCGGCTTTTCGGCCATGGCGGCAACGCTGTACGCCGGTCGCGTCGTGACCTTGGGCACGTTGGTGGCGGTGTTCCTTTCGACCTCCGACGAGATGCTGCCGCTGCTACTTGCCGAGCAGGTTCCCGTGCAGACCATGGCGATGCTTTTGGCTTCGAAGGCACTGATCGCGCTGGTCACGGGCTTTATCGTGGACGCGGCTATCCGCGGCCTTCGTCGTAACGCTCGCGCGCATGCGGCGATTCGCCGTACCGTGCTGGGGACCGCTTCCAATCCGGCTCATGTGAACTGCGCGCACGACGACCATACCGGGGGCGACATCATTGATGAAGTGGCCGAGGCGGGCGTGAGCGCCGATCACATCCATGAGCTGTGCGAGCGCGACCATTGCGGTTGCGATGAAGACGAGGACGAGTACGAACACGGACATGGACACGATCACGGTCATGGGGGCGAGCATGAACACCATGATGGCCACGGTCACTCCCACTCTCACGAGAGCGCGCCCCTCCTGTCGATTATTCGCAGCGCCATCTCGCACACCGTGCAGGTATCGGTATTCATTTTTCTGGTGACGCTGATTCTGGTCGCCGTGCTCGAGACCTTCGGCGAGTCCGCGATCGAGCAGTTCCTGCGTGGCAACGAGACGCTCGCCGTCCTGGGTTCGGCGCTTGTCGGCCTGATCCCCAACTGCTCGGCCAGCGTCGTCATCACGCAACTGTACCTGGAAGGCGCGCTGCAGCTGGCCCCGATGCTCGCCGGCACGCTCATCTCTGCCGGTGTGGGCTACCTGGTGCTGTTCCGCACCAACCGCAGCGCCCGCGAAAACGTCCTGTTCCTGATCATGATGTACGTCATCGGTGCCGGCTGGGGCCTCATCCTCTCCGCCGTTGGCCTTTAAGTAGATTATTGGGACATGTCTTACGATCTACCCCTGTGACCAGGGCATTTCCGCTGCCAAAACAAAAAGGTAGATTTCCGGGCATGTCCCGAAAATCTACCTTGGTTAGCGCAGCAGCTCGGTGAGGTTGCGCTTAAAGCGGGCCCGGTCTTCGCTGGTAAATGCCGCCGGACCGCGAGTGCGACCGCCGGCGCGGCGCACCTTCTTTTCCTCGTGGCGAATAAACAGTTGCATGTCGATGGTCGCCTTATCGTAGACGCGCCCGCGCACGCCGATGGCGGCGGCATCGCGCCCGAGCACCATGCTCGCCAAGCCAATGTCCTGCGTCACGACTACGTCGCCCGCCTGCAGGCGTTCGACAATGGCAAAGTCGGCGCTGTCGGCGCCCACGCTCACATCGAGCGTCGTGACCCAAAATCCGCGTCGCGCATGCTCGACGTCGCGCGGATCGTTGCGGCGAATGTGGCGTTCCAGGTTCTGTGTGCTGTTGCCGGCGATAACGACGGCAACGCCCGCCCGCCGCGCGCAGTCAATCGACTCGCGCGTGACCGGGCAGGCGTCTGCATCAATAAAGAGCGTTCGCGGCATCTAGTGCACCAGTTTGCCAAATTGAATAGCGCGAACAATCAGCGTTACGCCAAACACCAGCAGTGCGGCGCCGCTAAAGATGACGAGCATCTTGGCCGACCACAGCGGATAGATAAACACGAACATGCCGGCGATGATGGAGAGCGCGCCGCTCAGGATGGCGAGGGCACGGTTGGACGAAAGCTCGGACTCCAGAATGGACATGACACCTTCGACGATCCAGCCAAAGCCGGCCACGATAACCACCATCGTGGTGAGCGTCGCGGTCGAGAAGGCCTGGTTGCGCAGGATTATGACGCCGCCCAAGATAATGAGTAGGTTGGAGATGATGCTCGTCACGCGCCAGCCGGTGGGCAGCAGTGGCTCGAAAACAGCGGTAAACAGCCTGATCGCGGCCGTGATCACAAAGTAGAAGCCCAAGACG
>CABURG010000180.1 GCA_902493835.1 uncultured Collinsella sp.
CGCGCCGCGCTGGAGCTTGCCGAGGAGATGGGGGATGACCCCGACGCCGTCGCATTGCGCGAGGAGGCTGCCGCTACGGCAGAACGCCTGGCCCGCGCTATAGACGAGCTCGAGCTTTCGAGCTGGTTTACCGGTGAGTTCGATCACGGCGATGCCATTGTGACCATCAAGCCCGGACAGGGTGGTCTGGAGGCCCAGGACTGGACCTTCATGCTCTTTAAGATGTACATGAAGTACTGCCAGCGTCGCGGCTGGAAGGTCACCATCAACGACTGTCCCGCGGCCGAGGTCATCGGCATCGACCGTGCGACCTTTACCGTCGAGGGCAAGGACGCATTTGGCATGCTGCGCGCCGAGGCCGGCGTCCACCGCTTGGTTCGCATTAGCCCCACCGACGACAAGAAGCGCCGCCAGACCACGTTTGCCGGCGTCGAGGTCATCCCCGTGCTACCCGATGATATCGACATCGAGATCAGTCCTGATGACATCCGCGTGGACGTGTACCACGCGAGCGGCCCAGGCGGTCAGGGCGTCAACACCACCGACTCCGCCGTGCGCGTGACGCATTTCCCCAGCGGCATTGTGGTTACCTGCCAAAACGAGCGCAGCCAGATCCAGAACAAGGCCGCGTGCATGCAGATCCTCAAGGCTCGCCTGTACGAGATTGAGCTCGAGAAGCGTGCCGAGGCGCTCGATGAGATTCGCGGACCCAAGACCACGATTGGTTTTGGCAACCAGATCCGCAGCTACGTGCTCTACCCGTATCAGATGGTTAAGGACCTACGCACGGGCGTTGAGACCAGCAACGTCGAGGCAGTTCTTGACGATGGCGACCTGGATCCGTTTGTAATTGGCTACCATCGCTGGGCCACCGGCAACGCCGATGTAGAAGGCTCGGAGGTCTAAAACATCGGGCGGTTCAAGCCGATGCTAAGCCCAACGGTTGGACGGGTTTGTATCCAGAGCAAACCCTGCGCAGGGGTGGTTTTTGTCCGGCGAATCGGTAAAATCGAATACAAGAAGAAGTTCAAAGCGCATCCGATGGGGTGCGCTTTTTTGAGGGAGGCAGCATGGCATATCGTCTGGACATCAAGCGCATTCTTTCGATGAACTTCTTTCACGACCTGCCCCAGATTATGTTGGGGTGCGCTCTGGCCGCTATTGCGACCGACCTGTTTTTGATTCCCAACGGCCTTGCTGCCGGTGGCGTTACGGGCCTTGCCACCATTATCCAGGCGGTCGGCGCATCGCGTGGCCTATCGCTTCCCGTCGGTATCCAGACCATCGTGATGAACGCCTTGCTGCTGCTGGTCGTTATGCGCGAGGGCGGCATGTTCTACGTGGTGCAGACCGCGACGGGCTTTGTGCTGCTGGGCTTCTTTACCGATCTGTTCGCCCCGTTTGTAGCACCTCTGGCGGATGCGGACCTGATGCTTCCCGCTATGTGGGGCGGCATTATTACGGGCATCGGTTACGGCATGGTGTTGCGCGCCGGCGCCAACACCGGCGGCTCGGACACGATTGGCCAAATCATCTCGCGTAACACCTCGCTGCCGGTGGGCTCGACCGTCATGGCGATCGATGTTGCCGTATGCGCGCTGTCGGCTCCGGTCTTTTCAATCGAAAACGCACTATATGCAGGCCTTTCGATGGTCATTAGCGGCTACGTGATCGATGCCGTGGTCGATGGTGGCAACAAACGCCGTATGGTACTCATCATCTCGGACAAGTTCCCTGATATCGCTGCCGATATCATGTATGGCCTGGGTCGTGGTTGTACCAAGTTTAAGGCGACTGGCATGTATTCGGGTGCCGAGAAGCCGGTGATTATGGTCATCGTGAGCCGTCGAGAGCTCAATACCCTCAAGACGATCGTG
The DNA here is from genome assembly GCA_902493835.1 of uncultured Collinsella sp. Classification (GTDB taxonomy): domain Bacteria; phylum Actinomycetota; class Coriobacteriia; order Coriobacteriales; family Coriobacteriaceae; genus Collinsella. The sequence goes on from CABURG010000180.1 coordinate 1,878, forward strand.
CGCGAGCGCGATCCTCACGCCATTGTGACGGTCGCTGACGTTACGGAAGCCTTCGGCGAGGGATTCAAGGACATCAGCGCGTAGGGGCGACCGCGTTCCATCCAAAAGACGTTCACATTGATAAACCGTTTCATCAGCGGTTCTGCCTGCTAAATTGTTCAAATAATGATAAAAACTCTGGTAAAGCCATCGGTTTCCAGCATAATGAATGACGTACGTGCATTGCGGCTGTGTTGGGATTACCTTCGGCGCCGTGCGCATTTTGTCTAATGAGGATGAAAGGAAGGCACAATGAGCGACGAAGAGCTCAAAAAGGTTGCCAACGAGGTAAGGAAGGGCATCGTCACCGGCGTGCACGCTGCCAAGTCCGGCCATCCGGGCGGTTCGCTCGGCGCTGCCGACATCATGACCTATCTGTACTTTGAGGAAATGAACGTCGACCCGGCCGATCCCCGCAAGGCCGACCGCGATCGTTTTGTGCTCTCCAAGGGCCATTGCGCTCCGGGCCTGTACGCCGTGCTCGCCGAGCGCGGATTCTTCCCCAAGGAGGATCTCGAGACGCTGCGCCATATCGGCAGCCACCTGCAGGGCCACCCCAACATGAATGACACCCCGGGCGTCGACATGTCCACCGGCTCGCTCGGCCAGGGCATCTCCGCCGCCGTGGGCATGGCGGTTGCCGCCAAGCACTGGGGCGATACTTACCGCACGTACGCCCTGCTGGGCGATGGCGAGAGCGAGGAGGGCCAGGTCTGGGAGGCCGCCATGTTTGCCGGCAACCAGCAGCTCGATAACCTCTGCGTGATCGTCGACCACAACGGCCTGCAGATCGACGGCCCCGTCGAGGAGGTCAACGACCCCATGCCGCTCGCCGACAAGTTCCGCGCGTTCAAGTTCCACGTGGTGGAGCTCGCCGACGGCAACGACTTCGACCAGATCCGCGCCGCCTTTGCCGAGGCTCGCGCCACCAAGGGGCAGCCGACCGCCATTATCGCCGAGACCATGAAGGGCAAGGGCGTTTCCTTTATGGAGAACCAGGTTGGTTGGCACGGCAAGGCCCCCAACGATGAACAGTTTGAGCAGGCCATGGCAGAGCTCACGGCCGCCGGAGAGGAGCTCTAGGATGGCAGACGTCAAAAAAATCGCCACGCGCGTAAGCTACGGCGAGGCCCTCGTCGAGCTCGCCAACGAGCACGATGACTTTGTGGTCCTCGACGCCGACCTGGCCGCCGCCACGCAGACCGGCAAGTTCAAGGCCGCCTGCCCCGACCGCTTCTTCGACGTGGGTATCGCCGAGAGCAACCTGATGGGCGTCGCCGCCGGTATCGCGACCACCGGCCGCGTTGCCTTCGCGAGCACCTTTGCCATGTTCGCAGCCGGCCGCGCTTTTGAGCAGGTCCGTAACTCCATCGGCTACCCGCACCTCAACGTTAAGATTGGTGCCACGCACGCCGGTATCTCGGTGGGCGAGGATGGTGCCACGCACCAGTGCTGCGAGGATATCGCCCTCATGCGCGTCATCCC
>CABURG010000181.1 GCA_902493835.1 uncultured Collinsella sp.
CAGGGCGCGGTGCTTGCCGTCACACACGATCGCTACTTCCTGGATAACGTTGCCGAGTGGATCTGCGAGGTCGACCGCGGTCACCTCTATCCCTACAAGGGCAACTACTCCACGTATCTGGAGACCAAGGCCGCGCGTATCGAGGCGCAGGGTAACCGCGACGCCAAGCTCGCCAAGCGCATGGAGGCCGAGCTCGAGTGGGTACGCAGCTCGCCCAAGGCTCGCCAGGCAAAGAACAAGGCCCGTCTGGCTCGCTACGAGGAGATGGAGGCCGAGGCTCGCGCAAGCCAGAAGCTCGACTGGACCGACATCCGCATTCCTGTGGGCCCGCGTTTGGGCAACAAGGTGCTCGAGGCTCATCACCTGCACAAGGAGTTCGATGGCCGCGTGCTCATCGATGACCTTTCGTTCACCCTGCCGCGCAACGGCATCGTGGGCGTCATCGGCCCCAACGGTGTCGGTAAGACCACGCTGTTCAAGACGATTGTGGGCCTGGAGCCGCTGACTTCGGGCGAGCTCGAGGTGGGCGAGACCGTCAAGATTTCTTACGTCGACCAGAACCGTTCCGGCATCGATCCCGATAAGAACCTGTGGGAGGTCGTCTCGGACGGCCTGGACCACATGATGGTCGGCGAGACCGAGGTTCCGAGCCGCGCTTATGTGGCGAGCTTTGGCTTTAAGGGCCAGGACCAGCAGAAGCGCGCCGGCGTACTCTCCGGTGGCGAGCGCAACCGTCTGAACTTGGCGCTCACGCTCAAACAGGGCGGCAATCTGCTGCTCCTCGACGAGCCCACGAACGACCTCGACGTCGAGACGCTGTCCTCGCTCGAAGCGGCGCTGCTCGAGTTCCCGGGCTGCTCGGTGGTCATTAGCCACGACCGTATGTTCCTGGACCGCGTCGCCACGCACATTCTGGCGTGGGAGGGCACCGACGAGAATCCGGGCAACTGGTATTGGTTCGAGGGCAACTTCGAGGCCTATCAGGCCAACCGCATCGAGCGCCTGGGCGAGGACGCGGCCCAGCCGCATCGTATTCACCGCAAGCTGACGCGTGATTAGCAACAAGAAGAAAGGCCGCCAGCAAGGGCGGCCTTTCTTGTAGCAATTGCATTGCAGCTATGTCAGGGCTGCTGGTTTGATTCATAATCAAAGTCATCTCTTTGGGATTAAAGCTCGTTTTTGCTATGAGTGATTTTCTAATTCCGTTTAAAACGTAAAGACGCATTGGGTTGCAAGGACATAAGCAAATCGAATTGAAATATAACCAGTGCTGTAACGTTACAAAAAAGATTATAGAATAGGAGTATCTTATAAGTCGCTTTTCTAGAAAGAAGAACATATGCTTTCGCGTCGTCGTTTTCTGCAACTTGTCGCGTCTTCAATTGTCGCCTTAGCCGCACGTCCGAAAGAGGTTTTTGCTTCGACGGGCAATATTGATGGTGAGCAGATACAATTTACTTCTGAAATTGCGCAAGAGCTTGCCGATTAATATATAAAGGGACTCCTCGGCTATTCGTATACGCCTTCTGACCCTATTCCTTTTGTAGATGTTGATGGGTCCCCGCTTGGTTACATTGTTCCGGTTGTGACATCCAATAGAGCCGCGGGCTATTTGGTTTTAGATGCTTCAGATGATGAAATACTTACGGGATATCGTTTTGGAGACGGCTTAGTCAGCCCTATGGATCGGGGAGGAGATCTTGGTGTCGAGTCTTATTCTTTCAATAACCCAGTCGTAATGATCAATCCATTCGAATTCGGCGTGCAATCTTTGGACGGTTCAATAACAACAAATTGCGGAAGAACAATCCCGGCTGTTTCCATAGAAGGACGGCCTGTCGTTTTATCGAATAAACCTTCAAGCTGGAACGATGTTGTAATTTACGCAACTCAAATGCAGGATTACACAGTATCTGGATTTCGTTCCATTTCTCAGTTTATGTCATATGATGAAAGCGAGATTAAGAGGCTTACCGCCCACTATGCTTGTATGGTGACAGCTTTTTCGAACGTTGCGGAACTGTATGGCATTGCCAATTTATATAGCGACCCTTCGCAATATATGCAGATATGGAATTACACCAATACCCATGCTCTTTCCGATGAAGAACAGACTGTTCCCGGTGTTGTTTTGGGCGGAACGCCGATTTCAACCTGTGCAACGGGGTTTACAAATTACTGCGCAAGCAGAGGGAGTAATCTTATCGCCCGCACTGTCTCCTCCCCGGCTATCGCGAACATTCAAAATGAGATTAACTCTAATAGACCGAATGTTTTACATGCGAGTTTGTACAACGGATCAGCCCATTCTGTAACAGCGGAGGCTTACGCCACACTTACTGGTAAGAAAACTGGAGAGACAAGGCAGATGATTGGCATAGCGGACGGCTGGAATTCATCCTTATCCTTCCTGAAGTATGATCAGAGTTATTATGCGTGGACTTATGGAACGACTTTTTCGAAGTAGGACGATTCGTTTAGTCCTGTCTTTGGTGTTGATGGCTTTATTGGTGAGCTGTTCAACAAAAGAAGAGATGCCGCGCGGAGATTCCGGAGAAATGTCTGTGACAAACTCAGATTCATTGGAAATAGCTGGTGGGCATGCCGATGTGATGTTGCAAGGTAAAGGCATGCTTAGGTCGATTGATGCTGAAGACGCTGTCTGCTCAATAGAGGAATTAAAGACAGGTGAAACTGCATCGTACCGTGTTTCAGATAATGCTGCGAATATGATTGAGTCGATACCGATTGGAGCACAAGTTTCTTTTAGGTATTTTGCTCCGCAACTTGAGGAGGAGCTTGCTTCTCTGGTGTCTATATGTGCTGATGACAGCCAAAAGGTCTGATTTCAAACGGCCCTGGACGGTCAAATGGCTATCCAGGGCCGTTTTGTCACTCGGCCGGGGCGTTGACCTTGTCGATGGTCCAGGCGGCTCCGAGGCCGCCGGCGGTGTTGCGGCGGATGCGCACGGTGACTTCGTGGCGCTCGCCGGCCTGCGTGTAGCGCAGGGGGAAGCTTGCGCGGTTTCGCGCGGCCTCGATGGTACCGCGCTCGCGGGCGATCCAGTAGTACTCGCCGACGATGCCGAGCGTGTCGGCGCCGTAGGGGAGATAGGTCGACAGCTGGTGTAGAAGCGGGCCGGGGCAGAAGACCTCGGTTGCGAAATCGACGGGGAAGTCCTCGGGGATGGCGGGCGCTGCAGGTGCGGGGGTCGGGGCCGCTGCGGGTACCGAAGCCGGTGCCGGTGCGGGAATTTGGTCGCAAGCAGCGGCGGGCACGGATTCGATGACGGGTGCGGGCTCCGGCGTCGCTTCCGGCTTGATCTCGGAATCTGCGGGCTTCACAGTGACGGGCGCGTCTGCAGCTGCGGTTTCAACCTCAACCTGCGTCGCGTTCTC
>CABURG010000182.1 GCA_902493835.1 uncultured Collinsella sp.
GCCCTCGCCGGGCTGCAGCTTAAAGGTCGTCACCGTGGGACCGGCAATCCAGCCGACAACGCGAGCGCTACGGCCAAACTCAAGCAGCGTGGACTGCAGCGACTCAGCGGTCTGTTCCAGTTCCTTGTCCGAAGACGCGGAAGAAGCGGACTGAGGGTTTGCATGCAGGATTTCGAGCGGCGGAAGCTTAAGGCCGTCCTCTTCTTCGCCCTCGTAATCCGCGAGGGCATTGTCCGCTCCCCCATCGCTCAAAGTAGACGCCTCGGCAGCGCCCGCGACAGACGCATCGGCAACCTTGGGATGCTTGAGGAAATCAGGGATTTGAGGGGCTGCCGAGACGGGATTAACGGCGAACGGCGGCTCGGACTCGTCGACCTTGTCCGGATCGTCCTCCATCGAAAGCTGACCGGTCACCTGACCGCGCTTGGCATGGCGGCGCGGCAGCAAGGTGGTTTTAGCAGTCTCGAGCGGGGACTCGTCATCCTCGTCATCACCCTCGGTAAGCTCAATCTCGTTCTCGGACCAAGACGGGTCGGGCTCACTCGTATTGAGCTTGGGAGCCGTCTTACCTTTCTTAGCGTGACGGCGCGGGAGCAGCGTCGTCTTGGCACGCTCGGCCTCCACGGCATCGGACACGTCGACAAACGGATCCTCGTCTTCGTCGTCATCGTCCAGAACCTGGTCCGCATCGTTGCCCATGACCGTAGTCACAGCTGCATCGGAGCCCTTTTGACGAAGAATGCTCAGGTGCGGACGGGCAACGCCGGGCACTGACAGGGCTTCGTCGTCGCCCCACGGACTCGCGTTGACGTCGGCACGACGACGCTCGGCAAAATCGGCCGCACGGTCGCGGGCAGAGCGCAAAACTCCGCCCACCGAAAAGCCGATGATGACAAAGCCAACGACGGCCAGACCCAACAGGACCACCATCGCGATAGGCTTACCCAGGGCATTCTGCAGCGCACTCGCAATAAACGCACCGATGTAGCCACCCGAGGCGGACAGGTTTTGCGGCGTGAACATAAGGTCGCACGAGTCGCTCGTACCCGGCACCATCAGCGAAAGAATGGAGACGACGGCGATAAAGACCACAGCGCCGCCCGCAACAGAGCGCACGTTGAGCGGCGAGTCCTCGCCCAAAAAGAGCGTGGCGGCAAACAGCAAAATGACGATCGGCAGCACGTAGGCGCCCAGACCAAAGCCCAGGTGGTAGAAACCGGCAACCGCAGCCGTAACGGGTGCGGTCGCCGGCGAAATCACGGCAATGAAGGACGCAATCGCCAAAACGGCAATGACCACGCCGGCGATATCGCGGTTGGCCGAAGGCTCGACCAGGGGCTCAAAATCGTCGAACTCGGCCTCGTGGCCCTTATTGGCACGAAGATGGGAACCGGCACCCTTAGCAGATGCCGGTTGGTTGTTGGCTTTGTTGCCTTTGGCGTTTTGTGCAGATCCGCGCGCCAAACTAAACCTCCATGACGACCGGGATGATCATCGGACGAGTGCGTGTACGGCTCCAGATAAAGTTAGAGAGCGAGTCGCGCACGGCCTTGCGAATGGCATCGGAACCGCTGCTCGTAAAGCTGAACTTGCCCTTCTCGATCGTCTTCATGATGGACGCCGAGGCGTCCTCGGAGAACTGGTCGTCGATGGCAAAGGAGACGCCACGGCCCGAGAACTCGATGGCCTCGATCTTCTTGTGCTTGAGCGAAACGATAGCGACAGCCGTGACCATACCGTCGTTGGCAAGCTTCTGACGATCGCGTAGAACGATGGGGTCGGTATCGCCGATGCGCAGGCCGTCGACGTAGACAACGCCAGACTCGACGGGCGTACCGCGCTTAACGATACCGCCGCGCATCTCGAGCGTATCGCCGTTGTCGAGGATAAAGATATGATCGTCCTTGAGGCCCATCTTGCGTGCAAGTTGAGCATGGGCGCGCAGATGCACGGCCTCGCCGTGGACCGGCATAAAGTAGGTGGGCTTGGCCATGGCCATCAGGAGCTTGAGCTCCTCCTGGCTACCGTGACCCGAGACGTGAACGAGGGCGCGGTTCTTATCCCACACGTCGCAGCCAAGCTTGGCGAGGCTGTTGACGACCTGCTGAACGGCCTTCTCGTTACCGGGGACCGGCGTTGCCGAGAGGATGACGGTATCGCCCTCGTGGATGGAGAGCGTCTTGTGCTCGCCGTTGGCCATGCGCGAAAGGGCCGACAGAGGCTCGCCCTGCGAACCGGTGCACATGACGACGATCTTGTCGTCGGGCAGGTTGTCAATATCGAAGGCATCGATGATATCGGCATCATCAATGTTGAGATAACCGAGCTCGCGCGCCACGCGGGTGTTGGTGAGCATGGAACGACCGGTCACGACGACCTTGCGACCGCACTTGCGGGCGGCGTCGCAGATCTGCTGCAGACGATGAATGTGGCTCGAGAACGACGCGACGAACACGCGGCCCGGAGCATTCTTGATGGCATGCAGCAGATTGGGGCCAACCTCGGCCTCGGACTTGGTAAAGCCGGGGACCGTGGCGTTGGTGGAGTCGGACAGCAGCAGGTCGATGCCCTGCTTGGCAAAGCGGCTGATAGCGGCATAGTCGGGCGTGACGCCGTCGATGGGCGTCTGGTCGAGCTTAAAGTCGCCGGTGTGCATAACGGTGCCCTGGTTGGTGCGGATGAACACGCCCAGAGCGCCCGGGATGGAGTGCGTCATCGAGAAGAAATCGAGCGAGATGCCACCGAGATTGACGTGGCTACCGCCCTTGACCTCACGAAACTTGGGTGCACGAATGCGGAACTCGGAGAGCTTGCCCTCGATAAAGCCGAGCGTCAGCTTGCTCGAGAAGATGGGCACCTTGTTGTTGAGGTCCTGCAGCAGATACGGAAGCGAACCGGTGTGGTCCTCGTGGCCGTGAGTGACGATGATGCCGCGGAGCTTTTCCTCGTTCTCCAGAACGTAGGTGTAATCCGGAAGTACCAGATCGATACCGGGCTGCGAGTCGTCGGGGAACATGAGGCCAGCGTCGACAAGCACCATGTCGTCGCCGCACTCGAAGACCGTCATGTTCTTGCCGATGCCATCTAGGCCGCCGAGCGGGATGATCTTCAAGGGAGATGATTTTTTAGCTGCCATAGGTGAGTGTTGTTTCCTTTCTTCGAAACGGGTCTGGAACAACCGACGGGGCGCTTCTGGCAAACCGACCGTCGGGAACGTACAAACATGCATCACGGAGTCGATGCAGTAACCACAGTATGATACCCATTTGCACAACAACAGACCACCCATGCATCAAAGCCCCATCTGAACCTGTGTATCCCGCCGGTTTCCCGTGGGGCGGGCACTGATGAAGTTTCCTGCTCTACAGTCCTGCTCACGACGGAGGCCA
>CABURG010000183.1 GCA_902493835.1 uncultured Collinsella sp.
CCGCGGATTGCGGTGCTCGCTATTGATGCCGGCGGCCGTCTGCTCGCTATGGGCCCACATGGTCACGCGCTCGGCTCGCGCGGCAGCAAGGCCGGCGACGGCGGTTCCCCAGGAGCCGGAGCCAATCAGCGCAACATTCATGACTCTCTCCTACTTATCGTCGGGCTCGGTGACGCGCTTGGTAAACGAGAGCTTGGACTCCTTACCGGCCATGAGCTTTTTGATGTTCGCGCGATGGGCCCATACCACGGTGATGCCGATCATCGCCATGCAAAACTTAAGTCCCAGGCTGCCGTACGGAAAGACCGCGCAGACGGCGATGGGAAGACCGATGGCCGCGGCAAGCGAGCCCACCGACACAAACTTGGTGATGGCGACGGCCACGATAAACATGCCCAGCAGCGAAAGTCCGATGGGCCAGTACCAGGCGAGGATGACGCCCAAGCCCACGGCGATACCCTTGCCGCCATGGAAGTTGAGGTAGGGCGAGAAGATGTGGCCCCACACGGCTGCCAGGCAAATGACGCCGAGCATCCAATCGCCGGGGGCTCCAGGCGCCATGATGCTCACAGGGAAGCCATAGCCCACGCCCGCGATAAGCGGACGGGCGATAAGGACGCAGATGGCGCCCTTAAGGCAGTCGAGCAGCAGCGTGAGCGCGGCCACCTTGGGGCCGGCTACGCGCAGGGCGTTGGTGGTGCCGATGTTGCCGGAACCCGCCTTGCGAATGTCGGTGTGGTTGAACACGCGGCCCAGGATCAAGCCAAACGGAATCGCTCCGATAAAGAACGAGACCACGGCGCAGATGGCGGTCAGCAGAATCGGATTATGCATCCTTTTGCTCCTTCTTCCTAAAGAAGAGTCGAATGGGCGTGCCGGAAAAATCGAAGGTCGAGCGCATACGGTTTTCCACGTAGCGCTGGTAGGTATCGTTGACCAGGTCGCTGTGGTTGACGAAGAACGTAAACGTCGGCGGGTTGACGCCCGTCTGGGTCACGTAGTGCATGCGCAGGCGACGCTTGCCGTCCACCACGGTGTGGCCGAACTCGCGCAGGTCGGTGAGGAACGTGTTGAGGCGCGAGGTGGTGATCTTTTGCGAGCGCGTCTTTTCGGCCGCGTCGACCATTGCCCAGATCTTCTCGACGCTGCGGCCGGTCAGGGCCGAGATGCGCAGGTACTGAGCCCAGGGGGCCATGACGCCCAGACGGCGGTCGACGGTCTCCATGCAGGCCTCGCGCTTACGGTCGTCGTCGAGCAGGTCCCACTTGTTGAGCAGCACCACGATAGCGCAGCCGCGCTCGATGGCCAAGCCCATGACCTTCTGATCCTGCTCGGTGACGCCCACGGAGGCGTCGACGACGAGCAGCGCCACGTCGGCGCGGTCGATGGCACGCAGGCCGCGGACCATCGAGTAGTACTCGATGTTCTCGTACACGGTGCTCTTCTTGCGAATGCCCGCGGTGTCGACCATGCGGTAGTGCTTGCCGTTGCGCTCGACGACCGTGTCGATGGCGTCGCGCGTCGTGCCGGCAATGTTGGACACGATAGAGCGGTCGGCGCCCAGGATGCGGTTGAACAGCGAGGACTTACCGGCGTTGGGGCGGCCGATGATGGCCACGTTGAGCGCATCGGGGAACTCGTCGGCAATCTCGTCCTCCTCCTCGGGCAACAGGGCCACGATATCATCGAGCAGGTCGCCCGTGCCGTGGCCGTGCAGGGCCGAGAGCGGCGTGGGCTCGCCGATGCCAAGGGAATAGAACTCCCAGATGCTGTCGTTTTCGCGATCGGGGTTGTCGAGCTTGTTCACCAGCAGAAAGACCGGCTTGTCGCAGCGCTTGAGCATGCGAGCGACCGACTCGTCCTCCTCGGTGACGCCGGTGCGGCCGTCGACCACAAACAGGATGACGGCGGCTTCCTCGGCGGCGGCGAGGGCCTGGTCGCGAATGGACGTGGCGAAGACGTCATCGCTCTTGAGCGGCTCGATACCGCCCGTGTCGACGATGGTGAACTCGCGGCCGTTCCAATCGGCCGTGTGATACGAGCGGTCGCGCGTGACGCCGCGGGACTCGTGGACGATGGCGTCCGAGGTTTGGGCCAGGCGGTTAACGAGCGTGGACTTGCCCACGTTGGGGCGTCCGACGACGGCGACGATAGGTTTCATCTGCTCTCCTTTAATGGGTAGGGTCAGCGGAATTAGTAGAGTCGGCAGGCACAATGCCAAGGATGTGCTCCAGGGTATCGAGCAGCTCATGCGGCATGGTCGACACCACATGAACCTCGGCGCCGCGACTGGTAAGGCTTGCGAGTAAATCGTCACGATGATACTCGTCAAGCGTCATGCCGTCAGCATTGAACATGAGCTTAGGCACAAAGAGCATAACCCCCGACAGATCTTGGGGCAGCTGCTCCAGAATGTCACACGCGACGATGAGGCCGGTCACGTCCACGTTGCCGCCAAAGTAGCGGTTCTTGATGGCTGTGACGGTGCCGGCGAGACCATACGGCGACTCCACAAAGCGCGCCACGGTGTCGCGCGCGCTGGCGCCGGAGAGGCACAGAAGGCGCTGGTTGCGCTCGGCGATGCCAGCGCGGACGCGGGCCAGACGCTCGGCGTCGGCGGCAAGCACGTCGTCGGTCTCGTCCAGATAGGAGCGGATCATACCGATGCCGTCGTAGTACTGCGGGTAGCCGTCGTAAAAGTCCGCCTCGGGCGGCTCGATGCCGGCATCCAAGTAGAACTCGTCGCTCATCTGGAAGGTGTGGCGGCCAAAGCGCTCGAAGGCACGGTCCTGGAACGGTCGGATCATGGCAATGGTCTCGCGCGCTAGCTCGGGCTTGTCGCTGTAGGACCAGCTAAAACGGTTCTGATGCTTAGTAAAACCGAGCGGCACAATGCCCAGGCTGGTGATTTGCTCGTGCTCCTCGCAAAAGCGCAGGGTCTTTTCCAGCTCCTCGCCGTCGTTCATGCCGGGGCACAACACGATCTGCGCGTGAATCTCGATGCCGGCGGCCATGATGGTCTCGAGTACGTCCATGCCTCGCTGGGCGTTGCGGCCCATCATGCGGCGGCGGACGTCGGGGCTCACGGCGTGGACCGATACGTTCATGGGGCTCATGTTGCGTTGGATGACGTTTTGCACGTCCTCGTCGGTGAGGTTGGTGAGTGTGACAAAGTTGCCCTGCAAAAAGCTCAGACGGTAGTCGTCATCGCGAATATAGAGCGTGGAGCGGCCGCCCTTGGGGAGCATCGTCATAAAGCAGAACACGCAGGCGTTCACACAGGTGCGCATGCCATCGAAGATGGGGCCGTCGAACTCTAGCCCCCAGTCTTCGCCCGGGAAGCGGTCGAGCTCG
>CABURG010000184.1 GCA_902493835.1 uncultured Collinsella sp.
CGCGTCTGAGGACGAGACGATCGAGCGCTTACGTTCGCAGGCCCGCAAGGGTTCCACGTTCGCATCGGGCAGAAAACGCCAGGGTGCACGGTTTAAGAAATAGCGAACAGGCCCCGAGTTCCCTGTGGAGCTCGGGGCCTGTGTCTTTTGCGCGCTGGAATTCGTGCGTTAGAGGTCCGCGATCAGGGCTTCGGCACAACGGATGCCGTCGGTGGCCGCGCTCATGATGCCGCCAGCATATCCAGCTCCCTCACCACAAGGGTAGAGGCCCGGGGTCGACACGGCATGGCACGTTCGGTCTCGGGTGACAGTGACAGGTGAGCTCGAACGAGTCTCCACGCCGGTAAGAACGGCATCGGGACGGTCGTAGCCTCGTAGCTTTTTTCCGAGTAGGGGAAGTCCCAGGCGGAGCGACTCGACGATATGCTGCGGCAGGGCTTCGTCAATTGCCGTCCAGGTCACACCGAGCGGATAGGTGGGCTTTACCTTTCCGGGCGCCTTGCTGGCGCGTCCTGCGAGGAAATCTCCGACGAGTTGTGCCGGTGCGTTCCAGTTGGAACCGCCCAGGCGATAGGCGGCCGCCTCGCAGGCACGCTGGAGCTCGATGCCGGCGAGCGGGTCATCGTTGGGAAGGTCCTCAGGCGTGACGTTAACGAGCAAGGCGGCATTTGCGTTGCGTCCGTCGCGGGCATTGAGGCTAGCGCCGTTGACGCACAGGTGGCCCTGCTCGGAAGAGGCGGCGACAACCTGTCCGCCGGGGCACATGCAAAACGAGAACACGCTGCGGCCGTTGGGAAGATGGGCGACGAGCTTGTAGGGGGCTGCTCCGAGGGCAGGATGTCCCGCCAAGGCTCCATATTGGGCTCGGTCGATGTCGCGCTGCGGATGCTCGATGCGAACGCCCATGGCAAAGGTCTTTTGTGCGAGGGCCACGTTGTGGTCCTTAAGGAGCTCAAAAATATCGCGAGCAGAATGCCCGCAGGCGAGGATGAGGTGCTTTGTCTCGATTGGCTCGCAAGCGGCGTCTTGGGACGATTGGACATCAATACCGGTAATGGCGCCAGACGCGTCGATGTGAATGTCGACGAGCTTTGTTCGATAACGGACGACACCTCCGAGCTGCTCGATGCGCTGGGATATAGCGGTGACAACCGTGGGAAGGATGTCGGAGCCAATGTGCGGCTTGGCATCCCACAGAATATCGCGGGGCGCGCCCGCCTCGACGAAGGTTTCGAGGATAAGGCGATGGGCGGGATTTTTGGTTCCCGTATTGAGCTTGCCGTCCGAGAAGGTCCCCGCGCCGCCCAGGCCAAACTGGATATTGCTCTCGGGGTCGAGAATGCGCTCCTTTAGAAAGAGATCGATCGCATGCGAGCGGCGAAATGCTGGGTCGCCGCGCTCGATGAGCAAGGGCTTAAGACCCGCTTCGGCAAGGGTGAGTGCAGCGAAAAGGCCAGCGCATCCGGCGCCGACAACGACAGGGCATTCTTGAGGTGCGTCGGAGACGGGGGAGGGGAATGAGGGCCCATCGTCCTCTATCGCGCGTACGCGCGAGCGGTCACGCTCGGCGACGCTGTCGACCGCTTCTCGCTCGAGGTGGGGACTAGTCAGCTCAACACGAAAGCTCAGGATAAAATGGACGTCTCGTTTTTTGCGAGCGTCGATTGACTTGCGGTGGAGCTCGATGGACTTGATCTCGGAGTCCTTGCAACGTAGGACGCGCTTGGCGACTCGCTTGCCAACAATGAGGCAGGCATTTTCATCGCCGGCTTCATCGAGCGACGCGTTGACTTGGGTGATTTCGATCATCGAGGTCTCCTTAGAGGCAAGAAAGAGGCCGTCCGGTATCCCAGACGGCCCGAATGCGTTTTTGATTATAGACTGCGCGGCTACAGGCTGCTTGCAGCGCGAATGCCCGAGAGCCATGCCCACGCAAGGTTAAAGCCTCCGCAATCGGCGTCGATGTCGAGCGCTTCGCCGCAGACGTAAAGCGGGGTGTCGACAACGCTGCGCGCGCGTAGACTGGGTGTTGAGATGCTCTCGACAGATACGCCACCACGCGTGACCTGCGCCGAGCGCTCCTCGGCGGTTCCTTCGACGAGCAACTTAAAATGCTTGAGGATCGAGACCAGGTGGATGACATCGTTGGAGCCTGGATGGCACTGCTCGAACGCTGTACAGACGACGCGGGAGAGTTGCGGGGCGAGCATGCCGTCGAGCCAACGGGGATCGCGGGGCGAAAAGCCGCCGAGCAGCTTAACGCGCCGGTTGAGCATATCGAGCAGCTCGTCTTTAGAGAGGTCGGGGAAAACGTCGAGCAGGATCGTATCGCCGCGCTGGATACGACGGGAGAGGTTGAAGACAGCGACGCCCGAGATGCCGAAGGCTCGAAACAGTACTTCACCGTCTTCGTGCCAGAGCTCACTATGGTTACGGGTGAGCGTCAAGCGGGCGCGGACGCGCAGACCATCCAACGTCTTGAGTGCCGCCCGATCGCCAATGACCGTTGCCGATACGGGGCAGAGGATGGGGCGCAGCGAAGTGAGGGGGAGGCTAAACGTATCGGCGATACCGGTGGGGTTGCCGCCCGTGGCGATAATTACGGTATGTGCCTGCAGGGCCTCGTTCTTGCGAGGGACATCGGCGAGCGCTTTCCGAAGCGAGCGGAGCTCCGATTTTCGGTCGTCGTGCTTTTTTGCCTTGAGCGCCCGCGCTGGACGGTCTATTTGGAGTGCCCAGCCTTCGGAAGCTTTGTGCGCCGAGGCAACGTTGGCTCCGCAGATTAAGGTGATACCTAGGCGGTCGCAAACGTTGAGAAGCGCGCCGCGCACCGATTCTGCGCGAAGGGAGCGCGGGTACAGCCGGCCTTCCTCGGAGGTTGTCATGATGCCCAGCGAGGAGAAGAAACCCATAAGCTCTTGTTCGGGCTGGGGGCCCATGACGGATTCGACGAATACGGGGTGGTTATACCGCTGAGGATCAATCGATTCGTTGGAGAGGTTGCAGCGGCCGTTACCGGTCGCAAGAAGCTTAAGGCCGCAGGCGACATCGCGCTCAACGATGCAGACGCTTTTGCCAGCACGTGCGGCCGTAATGGCGGCGGCGAGGCCTGAAGCCCCGCCGCCGATTACCAGGACGTCATAGAAGGCGCTCGTGTTCACTTAGGCCTCGTCGGTCTCGTGCGGGGTAATGGC
>CABURG010000185.1 GCA_902493835.1 uncultured Collinsella sp.
CCCCTGCATAGATTTTGGAATAAAAGGGCGCCGCGGATGGAGTTCCGCGGCGCCCAAGCCACACGCTAACAGCTTTAAGGAGTCAAAGCTGGTTTAGCCAAAGAAGCGCTTGATCTCAATCTCGGCGTTCTCCAGGCAGTCGGAGCCGTGGATCACGTTGGCGTTGACATCGACGGCAAAGTCGCCGCGGATGGTACCAGGAGCAGCGTCAAGCGGATTAGTAGCGCCCATGAGGGTGCGCATCTTAGCAACAGCGGAGAGACCGGAAACGACCATCTTGACGACCGGACCGCTCGTCATAAAGTCGCAGAGACCGCCAAAGAAGGGCTTGTCGGCCAGATGGGCGTAGTGCTCCTCGACGGTAGCGCGCTCGAGCGTGGTCATCTCCATGCGCTCGATGACAAGGCCGCTGCGCTCAATGCGAGCAACGATCTCGCCGATCTTGCGGTCGCGCACGGCGTCGGGCTTAATCATGATGAAGGTCTTCTCGATAGCCATAAGGTAGCCTTTCAAGTAGGTTCGCGCGTGCCCAAGTCCCATTCCGGCACCCGCCTGGACTGCATCGTAACAGAGTTTTAGCTGCAGTTAAACAAAAAGCTGTTTATTGAAACGTTGCAATTAATTAAAGCGCTCCATATGTGTCACTTCTGTTTCGAAGCCCGATTAGAGTACCATCCGACCGCCCATCAACCGCATCGAGCAGAGCAGGCGGTCGGTTGCCGCCCGCGAACGTAACCCCTTCACAACCTGCCCAAAGGTCCTACAGAACTTCTCGACAAGCCCCTCCCCCATAGCAACAAAATACGGGCGCCCACATCAGCAGGCGCCCGTAAAGTGAAAACGATTTATCAATAAATGGCCAAAACGGCTTCAGCCAAATCCCTACTTTACCCCGTGGCCCATCTCGACGACCTTGGTCAGCGATCCAAACACACCCTCGTCGACCACGAGCTGCGCCTC
Source organism: uncultured Collinsella sp. (assembly GCA_902493835.1). Classification (GTDB taxonomy): domain Bacteria; phylum Actinomycetota; class Coriobacteriia; order Coriobacteriales; family Coriobacteriaceae; genus Collinsella. The sequence continues at coordinate 961 of CABURG010000185.1, forward strand.
GGCACGCTGCAGCTGCACGGCAACGGCGGCAGGGGCGGTGCCGCCCTCGGTCGTGCGCGCGGCGACAATCGACGGGATGTCGAGCGCCTCGGTAATGTCGCGCTCAAAGAGCGGGCTTGCCTCCTGGAACACCTCAAACGGCAGGTCCTCAAGATTGCAGCCGCGCTTCTCGCACATCAGGACCAGATGGCCCACCACGGCATGTGCCTCGCGGAACGGCAGGCCACGCTTGGCCAGGTAATCGGCAACATCGGTGGCGGCAAGGTGCCCCACGCCGCACTCGCGCGCCATGGCATCCTCGTTGACGGTCCAAGTCGAAATCATTCCGGCCATAACGGACAGGCACTGCATGAGCGTATGGGCGGTATCGAGCGCGCCCTCCTTGTCCTCCTGCAAGTCCTTGTTATAAGCAAGCGGCAAGCCCTTCATGGTTACCAGCAGCTGCACCAGGTTGCCGTACACGCGACCGCTCTTGCCGCGGATAAGCTCGGCAAAGTCGGGGTTCTTCTTCTGCGGCATGATAGACGAGCCGGTGGAGTAGGAGTCTGAAAGCGTGATAAAGCCAAATTCGGAGCTCGACCACAGCACGATCTCCTCGGAAAGACGCGACAGGTGCATCGCCATGACGGATCCGGCGTAATGCAGATCGAGCAGGAAATCACGGTCGGAAACCGCATCGAGCGAGTTGGGGATCACGCCCGCAAAGCCAAGTTCGGCAGCCGTCATCTGGCGATCGAGCGGATAGCTCGTACCGGCAAGCGCGGCAGCACCAAGCGGGCAGTTGTCGGCGGCATCAAAGGCGGCCTTCAGGCGCGTAAAGTCGCGCGCGAACATCCAGAAATACGCCAGCAGATGATGCGAGAGCAGCACGGGCTGAGCGTGCTGCATATGCGTGTAGCCCGGCAGAATCACCTTGTCGTACTTCTTGGCCGCATCCACCAGCACATGGCGCAGCTCAAGATTGGCCTCCATGAGCTCCTTGGCCAGCGCCTTGACGCCCAGGCGCGTATCGGTCGCCACCTGGTCGTTGCGCGAACGCCCAGTATGCAAGCGCTTGCCAGCCTCGCCGATGCGACGCGTCAGCTCGCTCTCGATGGACATATGAATGTCCTCATCGTTGATGTCGAAGGTAAAGTTGCCGGCATCGATATCCTGTTCGATTCCGGTCAGGCCCTTGGCAATCGCCTGCTCGTCCTCGGCACTGATGATGCCCTGGGCGGCCAACATCTTGGCATGCGCCTTAGAGCCGGCGATATCCTGCTTATAGAGATGTTTGTCGACCGGCAGCGACGCGCCAAACTCCTGCGTGACCTCGGCCACGCCCGCCTCAAAACGACCGCCCCAAAGAGCCATGGAACCGTCTCCTTTCTCCAAATACCAAAACAAGCGTCCAAAGCAATGTGCCCTGTCGCTAAAGCGATTTATCAACCGCTAGTTTTACACACTCCCTGCCGCGCGCGGGGCCATGTGGCTAATTTGCAAAGAAGTGACGCACCATGCACTTGGCGCCCAACGTCTCCCTCCGGATGTTGCCCTGCGAACCATCGATCCAGGCCTTCAGGCTCATAGGAACGTCCTCGACCCTTACAGCATCGAACTCGGGCGCGAGGGCAAGCAAAGCATGCGCGATAGCATTGAACATAATGGATACTCCTCATATATATAGGCGCAGAGCCGCCAAATTGATAGAAGGAGCCCCGCCGGACAACCCCGGCGGGGCTCGGACTCAGCCGCAGTCGCGGCATCATATATGCGGGCGGAACGTAGGGGCCACCGATGTTAAGAAGTGTCAGCAAGCATAACGAAAGGTAGGGACCCCGTGCGCCCGTTATGTATCACGCGGATGGGCCGCGCGGATACCAAGGGAAGGAGGCGCTAGGCCTGGGCGGCGGCAGAGCTGGGGCCCTGGACCTTTGCCCACGTCTTGAGCGACAGCGTATCGATCTCGATAAAGCCGGCGCTGGCCTTCTCGTCAAACGTGGTGTCGCGGTCGTAGGTAGCCAGACCGTAGTCGTAGAGGCTGAAGGGGCTCTTGCGGCCGACGACATGGCAGTTGCCCTTAAAGAACTTCAGACGGACAGTGCCGGTCACGAACTTTTGCGTGTCGGCCATAAAGGCATCGAGCGCGTTTTTGAGCGGACTGTACCACTGGCCGTTGTACACGGCGGTGGCCCAATCCTGCTCG
>CABURG010000186.1 GCA_902493835.1 uncultured Collinsella sp.
TTGTCCGCCGTGGCGTACCAGGCCTTTTCGGGCAGCGACAGGTCGACGTGGAACTCGCGCGACTGCGCATGCTTGTAGAAATAGGTCTTGCGGATCACGTCGGTCATGCGCGCCTCGATGACCTCGAGCCCGTTGTCCTCGAGGTAGCGCTCGATCTCGTGGTTGGCGCCGAGATGGAAATTGAGCAGGTACTCGCCCACGATGAGAACGGTCGGATGCGGGTTCGAGCGGTCGTACGGAACGGCGTCCATGATCGCAAGCGCGCGTTTGAAGCCCGTCGCCTGGCCTCTCAGCCCGGAGCGCTCCATGCCCTCGATAACCTCATCGAGCGCGCGGTCGAACGCAGCGTCCGCCGCGCCCTTCTCGAGCTCGTAGGGACGGATGCGCCTAAGCATGGCCTCGAGGGCATCGATCATGGGAAGACCGTAGGCGATCTGGATGCTCGGGCCAAGGCCGAGCTTGAAGCCCGGATGCGCATTGTGGGCATCGACGTCGTCGTTGGTGAGCACCGGGACATAGTCGTATCCCGCGTCGTCGAGCGCGCGGCGCAGCAGGGGCATGTAGTGCGTCAGGCGGCAGTCGCCGATATACTTGCCAGTCACCACAGCGACGTCGTGCGGGTCGTACTTACCGCTCTCGAGTGCCGCGAGCGCCTCGCCGATCACGATTTGCGCGGGGAAGCAGATGTCGTTGTGCACATAGCGTTTGCCCAGGCGGATGGCATCCTCGCGCCCGATATCAAGGGCCTCGGCGCGCACGCCCTGATTGCGCATCGCCGCGGTCATGAGCCTGCAGAACGCATGGGAGGTGTTGGGGACCAGCGCGATCTTATCGTGCCGGTCGCGCTTGGTGTACTTGACCTTATACGGGTCGTCGAGCGGATGGACCGCGTGCACCCGGGCGCCCTCGGCACGCTCCTCCGCGCGACGACGGTTGACCGACTCGATAAACGAACGCACGCGAATGCCCATGGGACCGGCGACGTCGCTCTCATCGAGCTTGATCATCATCGGAACCTTGGAGCCCATCTCGCCCATCATGCGCGCGATCTCGTCGGTGAGATACGCATCGTGGCCGCAGCCGAAGCTGCCCATCTGCACGAGCTCGAGCTCGGGCGTCGATGCGACGATGACCGCGCACGACAGCATGCGCGCATGGTAGTTGTTCACGATGTCGATGCGGCTGTTGGAAAGATCGACGTTGCAGACCCCCGGCACCGCATCGGGCGTCAGCACGGGGATGCCGCGCTCAGAGAAGAGCTTGGGCAGCCCGTGGTTGACCAGCGGGTCGTTGTGGTACGGGCGCGAAGCGATCACCACCGCGTAGCCGCCGTCCTCGCGCACGTTCTCGAGCACCTGCCTGCCGCGCAGCTGCAGCTGGTTCTCAAACGTCTGCTGCGCGCGGTCCGCCTGCTCGGTCGCCTTGGCAACCAGGTCGGCATCGATATCGAAGGTCTCCTTGCACCACGCCTTGAGCTGGCGGTTTCGGTCGCCCTCGTCGTACCAGTGGAACAGCGGCGTATCGAACGGAACGCCGAAACGCTCCTCCGGGTTATCGGAATTGCGCATCACGTAGGGGTATCCCTTTACGACGGCGCACATCCACTCGCTGGTAGAGGCGGTGTTTTCGGTGGGCACCGTCGTGATGATGGGCATGAAGATGCGGTCGACGCCGGCGTCGACGAGATTGCGGATGTGCCCGTGGACGAGCTTGGCCGGGAAGCACACGGTGTCGGATGTGACGTGCGCCAGACCGCGCTCGTACATCGCCTTGGTGCTGCGTCCCGAGACGCGCACCTTAAAGCCGAGCGTGCTGAAGAACGTCGACCAGAACGGCATGGCGTCCCAGAACTCGAGCACACGGGGAATGCCGATCGTGACATCGCGCCCCCCGCAGACGGGAACCGTGGGGCACGACTCGAACAGCAGCTTCTCGCGGTCGACAAAGAGATTGGGGGCAGCCGCGGTCCGGTCGCGCCCCGTGCCGGGTGCCTGTGCCTCGCAAGCACCCTGCGGACGCAGCTCCTCCGCCGCGGGAACCTCGCGCACGAGCTCATCCCATGAGATGGCGCCGCCGCGCGGGCAGCGATTGCCCGTGACGTAAAGCGAGCCGTCGCCAAATGCCACGACCGCGCGCTGGCAGCGGTTGTTGCACCGACGGCAGGTAACGCCGCCGAACTCGCGATGCTCGAAGCGCTCCACGGCATCGAGCCCGATAAACGACGTGCCGGCGTCGCCCTTGCGGCATTCCTCGCGCGCGAGCAGGGCGATACCGATAGCGCCCATCAGCCCCGGGTGGGGCGCACGCGTGACGGGTTTGCCCAGATACTGCTCGAATGCGCGCAGCACCGCGTCGTTTCGGAACGTGCCGCCCTGGACGACGACTTTGTCGCCCAGACGGTTGAGATTTGAAACGCGAATGACCTTGGTGAACACGTTCTCGATAATCGAACGGCAGAGACCGGCCATGATGTCGCCCGGACCCTTACCGCGCCGCTGCTCGGAAACGACGCTGCTGTTCATGAACACCGTGCAGCGGCTGCCGAGAACGGCGGGGGCTTTGGACGAAAATGCCTCGGTCGCGATATCCTCAACGGCTATTCCGAGGTTTTTGGCAAAACCCTCGAGGAACGAGCCGCAGCCCGCAGAGCACGCCTCGTTGACGACGATATCGGTCAGCACGCCGTGGTTGAGCCAGATGGCCTTCATATCCTGTCCGCCGATGTCGAGCACGAAGGTCGCATCGGGAACGCATGCGCACGCGGCGCGGGCGTGCGCGACCGTCTCGACCGTATGGTAGTCGGCGTGGAACGCGCGCGCGAAAAGCTCCTCGCCGTATCCCGTGGTGCCCACGGCATCGATCGCAAGCGTGACTCCCGCTGTCTCCCAGCGGTTCTTCAAGCTGACAAGACCCTGTTGGGCGACGTCGAGCGGTCTGCCGTTATTAGACGCGTAGAACGAATCGACAAGCTCACCCGCCTCATCGACCAGGGCGAACTTGGTCGTCGTGCTCCCCGAATCGATACCGAGCGCCACACGCACCGTCTCTCCGGGCGCATACGCATCCGGACCCTTTGCCGGCGTCTCTTTGCCATGGCGTGCCGTAAA
>CABURG010000187.1 GCA_902493835.1 uncultured Collinsella sp.
CGAGGTCGTCAAGCACGCTGTGATCGCCGACCCAGAGCTATTCGCCGAGTTGGAGAAGACCCCGCTCACGCTGGAGCTGCTCAACCGCGATGTGGCCCGCGTAGCACTCATCATCGCCCGCAACATCGACATTAAGCGCGCCGTGGTCGTTGCCGACGAGCGCGAGACCAACCAGCGCAAGCTGCTCAACTTTGGACACAGCGCCGGACACGCCGTCGAGGCCTGCGAGCACTTTGAGCTCGGACACGGCAACTGCGTGTCGATCGGCATGGGCATCATCACGCGCGCCGCGGCCCTGCACGGCGTTTGCGATGCCGCACTGCCCGGTCGTATTGAGGAGCTCTGCGCCCGCCACGGTCTCAAGACCCGCTGTGAGCTTTCGGCCGACGCCGTCTTTGCCGAGGCGCTACACGACAAGAAGCGCGCGGGCGACACCATCGATCTGGTGATTCCGCACGGCATTGGCCGCTGCAGCATCGACCGCACGCCGCTTTCCACTTTCCATGAACTCATTGCCGAGGGCCTCGGCCAGAAGGGAGACGCATCCGCATGCTAGCCCGCATCACCCCGTCCCCGCTTAAGGGCACCGTTCCCGCCATCGCGTCCAAGTCGGTGGCGCATCGCCTGATCATCTGCGCCGCGCTTGCCAACGGCGAGACGCACGTTACCTGCAACACCACCTGTGCCGACATCGAGGCCACGGTGCGTTGCCTTACGGCCCTGGGCGCTCGCATCGAGGCCGTCGAGGATGGCTTCCAAGTCCATCCCACTATGAAAAGTATTGAGTTCGGCCTGCTCAAGGCCCTTGCCGGCGGCACGCTCGACTGCGGCGAGAGCGGCTCCACGCTCCGCTTTATGTTGCCCGTCGCCTGCGCGCTGGGTGCGGATGCCACCTTCGTGGGCCAGGGCCGCCTGGGCGCCCGCCCGCTCTCGCCGCTCTCGGACGAGATCATCGCCGGCGGCTGCGACCTACAGGGTCTGGGCGGTTTTCCGCTCAAGACGAGCGGACGCATGCGCCCGGGCACCTTTGTGCTGCCGGGCAACGTAAGCTCGCAGTATATCTCCGGCCTGCTGCTGGCAGCCCCGTTGCTCGCCCAGCCCTCCTGCGTGCAGGTAACCGGCCTCATCGAGAGCCGCCCCTACATCAACCTGACGATCCAGGCAATGAAGGCCTTCGGCGTCGAGGTCAACGTCGAGCGTATTCCCGCCAGGGACGGCCAGCCCGAAGTCACAAACTTCCGCGTTAGCAGTGGCTCGTATCGCACGCCCGGCAGCGTGGCCGTCGAGGGTGACTGGTCCAACGCTGCCTTTTGGCTGTGTGCCGGCGCCATCGGATGCGACCCCATCACCGTCGAGGGTGTGTCCCTGAGCTCTGCACAGGGCGACCGCAACGTTCTTGCCGCGCTTTCGCGCTTTGGCGCCCGCATCGTGCGTTCCACCAACGCCGCCACCGTGCAGTCCGACAAGCTCGCCGGCTTTGAGATGAGCGCCCACGACATTCCCGACCTGGTACCCGTTATCTCGGCCGTGGCCTCGCTGGCTCAGGGCCGCACGTTCATCCGCGACTGTGCGCGCCTGCGCATCAAGGAATCTGACCGTCTGGTCACCACCACCCGCGAGCTTACCGCGCTGGGCGCACAGGTGCGCATCGCCGGTGACGACCTCATCATCAAGGGCGTCGATGCCCTTACCGGCGGCGAGGTCGATTCGCACAACGACCACCGCATCGCCATGATGGCAGCCATCGCCGCAAGTCGCGCCACCGGCGAGGTCGTGATCCACGGCGCCGAGGCCGTCAACAAGTCCTATCCCGATTTCTTCGACCACTACCGCCTGTTGGGCGGCAAGGTCACGCTCGAGGAGGAATAGCATGTCCTCGACCTTTGGCAACGTTTTGCATCTGAGCATTTTCGGCCAATCACACTCCCCCGCCATCGGCTGCTCGCTCGATGGCATCCCGGCGGGCATCGCTGTGGACCAGGAGCAGCTGCAGGCCTTTTTGGATCGTCGCGCCCCCGGTCGCGACGAGACCGCGACCAAACGCCGCGAGGCCGACGCCGCCCACATCATCGCCGGTGTTGTCGATGGACATACCACCGGCGCGCCCATCGCCGCGATTATCGAGAACACCAACACGCGCTCCAAGGATTACTCCGAGCTGCGCCGCAAGCCCCGTCCGGGACATGCCGATTACCCGGCGCGTGTGAAGTATCACAACATGCACGATGTCGCTGGTGGCGGGCATTTCTCCGGCCGCCTAACAGCACCCCTGTGCATCGCCGGCGGCATTGCGCTGCAGGCACTCGAGGCCCGCGGCATTCAGGTCATGGCGCACGTCGCGCAGATCGGCGGCATCTCCGACCTGCCGATGGACGATATGGTCTATCGCGAGGCCGACCGCAAGGCGATCCTTACGAACGATCTGCCGTGCATTGACGCCGCCGCAGCCGGCCGCATGCGCGAGGAGATTCTTGCCGCGCGCGACGAGCTCGACAGCATCGGTGGCATCGTGGAGTGCGGCATTTACGGGCTTCCCGCGGGTATCGGCGACCCCATGTTCGACGGCATCGAAAACCGCATCGCGCAAATCGCGTTTGGCATTCCCGCCGTAAAGGGCGTGGAGTTTGGCATGGGCTTTGCCGTGGCCGCCATGCGCGGCAGCGAGAACAACGATCCGTATCGCATCGACGCCGAGACCGGCGAAATCGAGGTCGAGTCCAATAACGCCGGCGGCATCCTGGGCGGTATTTCGACCGGCGCGCCCGTCATGTGGCGCATGGCCGTAAAGCCGACGCCCTCAATTGGCCGCGAACAGCAGACCGTAGACATGGACGCCATGGAAAATGCCGAGCTCTCGGTGCACGGCCGCCACGATCCCTGCATCGTTCCACGCGCCGTCCCCGTAGCCGAAGCAGCAGCTGCCCTCGCGATTTGGGACGCCCTCCTAGAGGACGCAGGCCAGCTCTAAAAATCTCTGGGGGCCAACTCCGGCCCCCACGCCCACCCAGTGATTTTTCTGGGACGGGGATTAAAAAATCATTGTGTACCTAATGATTTTTTAATCC
>CABURG010000188.1 GCA_902493835.1 uncultured Collinsella sp.
AAAAATCATTAGGTACTCAATGATTTTTTAATCCCCGTCCCAGAAAACTCATCGGAGCGGCTAAAAAGCCTGATATTGGTAAAGCGATTTAGCAAAGAACTTGCATTTGACCTGCTAGTTTGCTGCATTGGTATCTTCATAAGGTAACCAACTTTACCTACCGTTTACCGCCAGTTTTAGCACGTTTACCAAACCGCGTATCCTCTGCTCAAGCCCGTTCAAATCCGGCCGTATAGTTCCCTCACGGCCCGCATCCGGCGGGTCGATTCGTTACCACGGTCGTGCGCGTAAGCGCATGGAAGGGGAAGTATCGTGAGCGATTGCAAGAGGGTTTACCGTTTTGGAACCGACGCCCAGGGCACCTGTGTCACTGAGGGCGACAAGTCCATGAACTTCGTGCTTGGCGGCAAGGGCGCAAACCTTGCCGAGATGAGCCGCATCGGCCTGCCGGTTCCCGGTGGCTTTACCATTACCTGCCAGACTTGCGTCGAGTACTCCGGTGCCGGCAACGTCTGGCCCGAAGGCGCACTCGACGAGATCGTTGCCGCCGAGGCAGACCTCGAGGCCCGCTGCGGCAAGAAGCTCGGCGACGCCTCCGATCCGCTGCTCGTGTCGGTTCGCTCGGGCGCTCCGTTTTCCATGCCCGGTATGATGGATACGGTCCTCAACCTGGGCCTCAACGACGACTCCGTTCAGGGTCTCATCGCCCAGACGCAAAACCCGCGTTTTGCCTGGGATAGCTACCGTCGCTTTATCCAGATGTTCTCAAACGTCGTCATGGGCGTTGACGCCGACCTGTTCGAAAACGCCCTGACCCGGGCCCGCCTGGTCGCTGGCGTTCGCGTCGATTCCGAGCTTTCGGCCGAGGACCTTCAGGAGCTTGTCGAGACCTTCAAGGGCATCTTCTCTGATAACGTCGAGGCCGCCCTGTATCCCGAGCTTGAGGTCGCCGACGGCAAGCCCGTCTTCCCGCACGATCCTGAGCTTCAGCTGCGCCTTGCCATCCAGGCCGTCTTTGGCAGCTGGATGAACGATCGCGCCTGCATCTACCGCAAACAGCACGGCATCTCCGACGAGCTCGGTACTGCCGTCAACGTCCAGGCTATGGCTTTTGGCAACAAGGGTGTGACCTCCGCGACCGGCGTCGCCTTTACGCGCAACCCGGCCGACGGTACTAAGGAGTTCTACGGCGACTTTCTGGTCAACGCCCAGGGCGAGGATGTCGTCGCCGGCATCCGCAATACCGAGCCCATCGCCGACCTCAAGACCACCCCGGGCCTCGAGTCCGCAGGTGAGGAGCTCGAGCGCGTGTTCCTGACGCTCGAGGATCACTACCGCGACATGTGCGACATCGAGTTCACCATTGAGCAGGGCAAGCTCTGGATGCTTCAGACCCGCGTGGGTAAGCGCACTGCTACCGCAGCCCTGCGCATCGCTATCGAAATGGTCGAGGAGGGTCTGATCACCCGTGAGGAGGCCGTGAGCCGCATCGATCCCGCGCAGCTCGACCAGCTCCTGCACCCGCAGTTTGACGCCTCCAAGAAGTACGAGGTTCTGGCCAGCGGTCTGAACGCCAGCCCCGGGGCCGCCGTGGGCGAAGTCGTGTTCTCGAGTGATGACGCCGTCGCGCGTTCCGCCGAGGGCCACAAAGTTATTCTGGTTCGCTGGGAGACCAACCCCGACGACCTGAAGGGCATGGTCGCCGCCGAGGGCATCCTGACCAGCCACGGTGGCAAGACGAGCCATGCCGCCGTTATCGCCCGCGGCATGGGTACGCCCTGCGTCTGCGGCGTCGAACGCTTCCATATCGACGCCGCCGAGAAGGTCGTACGCATCGAGGGCAGCGACCGCGTGCTGCACGAGGGCGACGTTATCTCCATTGACGGTACCCAGGGTATCGTCGTCGACGGCGCCGTTGATTTGGTTTCGGCCGAGCTCACCGGCGACCTGGACACCATCCTGTCCTGGGCCGACGAGATTCGCCTGGACGAGACCTGTGGCCATGCCAACCATGTGCGCGTCAACGCCGACAATCCCGAGGATGCCGCGCTCGCACTCGAGTTTGGCGCCGAGGCCATCGGCCTGTGCCGCACCGAGCACATGTTCCTGGGCGATCGCAAGAACATCATCCAGAGCTTTATCCTGTCTGACGATGAGGCCGTGAAGCAGCAGGCCCTGGCCGACCTGCTCAAGGTTCAGACCGAGGACTTCCTGGCGATGTTCAAGACCATGTCCGGTCGCGATGTGGTCGTTCGCCTGCTCGATCCGCCGCTTCATGAGTTCCTGGATAATCCACGCGAGCTCGAGGTCGCCATCACCAAGAAGGAAGCCGCCGGCGCCAACGAGGAAGAGCTCGCCGTCCTGCGTGCTCGCCTGCGCCGTATCGACGGCATGGTCGAGTCCAATCCGATGCTCGGCCTGCGCGGTGTGCGCCTGTCCGTTGTCTTTAGCGATCTGCCGCTCATGCAGGTTCGCGCCGTCGCCACGGCTGCCGCTCGCCTCATCAAGGAGGGCGTCGATCCACGTCCCGAGATCATGGTTCCGCTCGTCTCCATCACGGCGGAGCATGTCCAGACCCGTGAGGTCATCGAGCGCGTAATCGCCGAGGCTTCCGCCGAGGAGGGCGTCGAGCTCAACATTCCCGTGGGCACGATGCTCGAGCTGCCGCGCGCCTGCATGGTCGCCGACGAGATCGCCCATCATGCCGACTTCTTCTGCTTTGGCACCAACGACCTCACCCAGACGACCTTCGGCTTCTCTCGTGACGATGCTGAGGCCAAGTTCATCCCCCCGTACATGCACAAGAAGATCTTGAAGGACAACCCCTTCGAGACCATCGACTCGGCGGTGCTCGAGCTGGTGCGCATGGCCGTGGCGAAGGGTCGCGCCACCAACCCCGACATGCACTTTGGCGTGTGCGGTGAGCACGGCGGCGACCCCAAGTCCATCAAGGCCCTGTTTAACGTGGCCGACGTGGACTACGTGTCCTGCTCGCCCTATCGCGTGCCCCTCGC